>CAXYUU010000100.1:0-9649 GCA_964292015.1 uncultured Acetobacteroides sp. | reverse complement strand
GTAAATCATTCTTTCGCTGCAAACATACGAGCGGGGGATAATCTTCGAAATGGAGGAGGGTCATTTCGTAAACTCGAAATCCCTATAATGCGCCCTGAATAACCTTTGCTTATGATTATAAATTCTTATATCAAATTTCTTTTAGCGAAAGGATCTGCAATAAACACTCTTACTCCGTTCCGAAATCTAAAGTCTACTATCGACCATTTCATATTTAAGAGCTGTCCGATCAAAGTTTATAACTTACTATAACCAAAATCATCTCCCGCTATATGTCACTCCCTTTTCTCTCCCGCAGATTTCGCAGATTACCACAGACTTCTGCTCTTATCTGCGAAATCTGGGGGAAAATGAATCAGCAACCGAAGGTTGTCCCTCTGTGCCGAGCTCCTGTATGGTGATAAATCCATCATAAAATGAGAAACCCCACTTGAAAAGCACTCCGTCTCTCCGCGTCTCCGTGTTAAAAATTCTCACATCTCACGTCTCACGTCTCAAATCTCACATCTCACATCTCATCTTTCCCATCGAGCAGTAAATTTCCCTACTTTCGTCAGCAAATAGCATCTAACTATGAGCATAAAAGTACGATTCTGGATAGTAACCGGATTTCTATACCTAACCCTAGCAGTCATGCTGCTGTACGGCTACCGCCACACCACCGTTATGCTGCTGGCGTCGCAGGTGGTACTTATTCTACTGTTCTCGGCAATCATCTACTTCTATCGGATCATCATTCGTCCGGTAAACGTTATAGCCAGTGGGCTGGAGCTACTTCGCGAGCAGGATTTCAGCTCGCGCCTATCGCTGGTGGGGCAACCCGACATCGATAAGCTCATCGAGCTCTTTAACCGGATGATGGCCCAGCTGAAGGAGGATCGGCTGCGGGTACGCGAGCAGCACTTCTTTCTCGACCTGCTCATCAGCGCATCGCCATTGGGGGTGGTGATTCTCGATTTCGACAGGCAGGTAACCAGCCTAAACCCGGCCGCCGAACGGCTGCTTACCGGAGGCGCGGTGGTGGGCAGGCGGCTTTGCGATGTCGACCACCCGCTGGCAAGGGAGATGGCCCTGCTGCAGCCCGAGGAGCAGAAGATTATCCGGCTCAACGGCATCCACGCCTACAAGTGTACCTGCTCGTTCTTTATAGATAGGGGATTTCAGCATCCATTCCTTCTGGTGGAGGAGCTAACCAACGAGTTTATCAAGGCCGAGAAGAAGGCGTTCGAAAAGGTGATCCGCCTGATGTCGCACGAGGTGAACAATACCATTGGCGCCACCAACTCGATGCTTAGCCTGCTGGCCTCGAACCTTCGGCAGAGCCAGCTTCCGTACGCCGACGATTTCTGTAGCGTCATCTCCATCGCCACCGAGCGGGGCAGCAACCTCTGCCAGCTGATGTCCAACTTTTCGGAGGTGGTAAAGATCCCCGAACCCACCCGCCAGCCGGTTTCGCTACGGGCGCTGCTCGATGCGGTGCACCTGCTGCTGGAGGCCGAGTGCCGCAAGCGTGGCATCGTGCTTACGGTGGATATCCCCGAACCGGCACCCGTTATCTGGGCCGATGTAATTCAGCTCGAGCAGGTGGTTATCAACATCGTAAAGAATAGCATCGAGGCCATCGGTGGCGAAGGTGCAGTACGGATAGTGGTAACCGGCAACCCCGCCACCCTGGTGGTGCAGGATAGCGGCAAGGGCATTACCCCCGAGGAGCAGAGCATGCTCTTCACCCCCTTCTACTCCACCAAGGCCAACGGACAGGGCATCGGCCTAATGTTTGTCCGCGAGATACTCCTAAACCACGGGTTCCAGCTCTCGCTGAAGACGGTGAAACCCCAGCTTACCGAGTTTAGGGTGGTGTTTGAGTAGGGCTGTAGCTCGTAGCTAAACGGAAATGAATGAAGGTTAGTTGGGAGGTATACGAAAGGTATTTGAAGTTAACGAGTACAGCTTCACTCCACCTAACTTCCAATGGGTGAGATATCCCATCTGTGTTGAAGAATAAAAAAAACAGAATTATACTATAGTTTTTAATGCCGAAAATAGGTGAGCATAAAGATTCCGAACGAATGAGAATGTCTCCGAAAAGAAAAAATAGTCTCCGCAAAGTTGAAAAAGCTTCCGAAAAGAAAAAACAGTCTCCGCAGAGATGAAAAAGCTTCCGAAAAGAGAAAAAAGTCTCCGCAGAGCTGAAATACCTTCCGCAATGACGAAACGGCCACCGAATTTAGGTAAAGGCGTTCCGCAGTGACGAAAAAGTCTCCGAATTTAAGGTAAAGGCGTTCCGCAGTGATGAAAAAGTCACCGAATTCTGGTAAAGGCATTCCGCAGTGACGAAAAAGTTACCGAATTTAGGGTAAAGGCGTTCCGCAGTAACGAAACGGCCACCGAATTTAGGGAAAGGCGTTCCGCAGTGATGAAAAAGTCACCGAATTTGGGTAAAGGCATTCCGCAATGATGGCAACCCCTTCCGCAAGGGAGTTAATGGCTTCTGCAAAGCAGTAATGGCCACCGAATTTGGGTAAAACCTCTCTGCAAAGTTGGTAGCGCACATTCTTAAGGATGCACTTTAAAAACAGATCAGCTAAATCGTATCGCGCTAGCCATTAATTCCAACTTTAGACCTTGTTCATCTGATGCACCAGCCTCATCCAATTCTACCTTCAGTAAGCTATGCCTCCAATAGGATAAATTATACCGCCATAAAATAGCAAAGCCTACCTATCGCAGAAGCTACGAAATCGCCTGCAATTAAAAACATATTGTACCACCAAACGTTGACTGTAGGTACAAAAGTATGGCAACCAGTAGTAGGTACGAATGTATTTCGAATTATTCGAATGGCGTTGAATGTTGCTAAGCGAATAATGAGCTGCTTTGTATCGTTGCTTTAACACGTATTTACAATGAATATATCTTTTCAAAAGCTGTTTTTTGTGTTAGCTACAATATTTGCGCTTTTTGCAATTTTAGTTTTGGCTAAAACCATTCTCGTTCCGTTAAGTATTGCTTTGCTCATATCCTTTGTACTGCATCCGTTGGCAAATAGGTTTGAGTCGTGGCGGATGGGTGAAATACTGGCTGCCTTCCTTTCTATTTTTACAATGATTTTAATGGTAGGAGGAGTTATCTTCTTCTTTTCAACTCAACTTGTCGAGTTGTCAAACGATTTCGCCCACTTTCAGGATAAAATTATTCTTGCGTTCGCCGATGTCACTCTATACATAAACAACAATGTAAGCTTTGTAAATCGATTGGAAAAGAATGAGCTGTTCGATCAGATCACCAATTGGCTTAACGAATCGAAAGGTGTATTGGTAAGTAAAACCTTCACTACCACCACAACTTTTCTCACGGGATTGTTCGCTACCTTTATATTTACTTTTCTAATTTTAATTTACCGAAAAGGATTAACGCAGGCATTTGTCGGGTTTTTTCCCAATGCTAAAAGAGAGCATGCTGTAAAGATGTTTAAATCGGTTCAGCAGGTTGGACAAAAATATTTGTTCGGAATGATTCTTATCGTCATTATAATAGGATTTGTTAATAGTATTGGACTTTGGATTATCGGTATCGACAATCCATTTCTTTTTGGATTTTTAGGTGCGACCTTGTCCATTGTTCCCTATGTTGGAACCCTTTTGGGAGCCATTATCCCTGTTGTATATGCGTTTGTATCGTACGATTCCTTATGGATCCCCATCGGAGTTGCCGTTTTATTTTGGGGCGTTCAGCTAATTTCGGATAACTTTCTCTCTCCGAAAATTGTGGGAGGCAGCTTAGAGCTTAATGCCCTAACAGCCATCCTAAGCTTGATTATTGGCGCTGCGGTATGGGGAATTGCAGGAATGATTTTGTTTTTACCATTTGCTGCCATGTTGAAGGTTATTTGTGAGGAGTATGAAGAGCTTAAGCCTGTTGCGCTACTAATTGGCAGCTACAATTATAAAGAAAACGAGAGCCGCATGAAGTTTCGTAGAAAACGGTTTGAAAAGATACGGGCATGGTTTTCTAGCTTTTACAGCACCTTCAAGAAATAGCAATGGAGGCCAGCCGATGAATGAAGAAACATCGAATGAATGCTCGATACTGACAGCTGCTTATCGTATCGGTAAGCAAAACATCGGTAGATTAGCACAGTATTGCAAAAGGCGGCGAGGTCTTTGTCTAATGATTTAAATGTTTCAAAGGTGTAATATTAGGAGACGAATCGGTATGCTAAGTTTTCTATATCGATATTATTTAATTTTTTAAAGCCAAAAAAAGATGGAAGTTATTATTACGCTTATCATTGGTGCAATAGCAGGGTGGCTAGGCAGCATGATTTTTAGAGGTAGTGGTCTTGGCCTCATCGGGAATATAGTGGTGGGGATTATGGGCGGTTTTGTAGGCTACTGGCTTTTAGGAAAATTTGGAATTAGTTTTGGAACAGGTTTGATAGGAGCTATACTAACAGGTGCTACTGGAGCCGTAGCGATATTGCTTTTGTTAAATCTAATTTTTGGTGGATTTAAGAAATAACCACAGCGGGTTCAGTATTTCCTGCTTTACCACCTTTAGCGAGACTGTAACGCTATGCAGGGGTAGGTGAAGGTTGTTGCTCGTCTCGCTTTCGCTAAAGACGAACTCCATCCATCATTTTTAAGACGCTGTCTTAATTCTATTTGCTACAACCATCAAATATCGAAGGTGGAGAGATTAACAATTTACCTTATGCACTAAGGCTATAGCAGAATAAGTAGCTCTATTTTTTATTGCCTTCTTTGCTTGTAACACCAGCATGGGCCAATGCCATGTCGTCTATAGATATGTTTCTACCATCTACTGTACTGGTTGCTTTAACAGGATACCCGTTAGCCAGAATCCATGTCATTGAAACGTTGCCTTGTTCATCAACCATTTCGATGGTTATGGTTGTCTTTTTATTCGCGCCCTTTTTAATTTTATTAAGGAAGTCGTTCATTTCTTTAGTATTCGATGTCATCCCTCTCTTTAGGGTTACATTTCCATACCTTTTACTACCTGGTAAATTATTTACTACGCTATTACTGCTACTTTTTTGGATTGGAGCATCTTGAGTTAAACCGGTTACATCCAAAAACTTAAACTCCAGGTTGTCAATTTTTACTCTAAAGGGGAAATGCGGTTGGCCATAATTCTGAGCGAAAACGCTACTTGCCGAAATAAGAACAACAGCCAAAATCAAAGAAAATCTTTTCATAATTATAAAGTATTCAAAAGTGAGTAGCTACTCAGCATCCATGATATCGCAGTACATGTATCACGAAAGCCGAATAAAAACGGTGTATAGGCATTCAAATATAGCTCCAACATATGTGAATGTGAAATGAGGCAGCCAATTCTTTACAAGTAAACGCTTATCACAATTTTCCCTCGCTAACCCTATTGTGGTTTTCAATTCGAATAGCTTTCTTTCTTCGATAAACTAGCAAAAATGAATACCTTTCTTATTTGTGGCATTGCCATTGTAAATCTAGCCCTAGTAGCCTATACCGTAGCCTTCTTCTGCATTATGCGGGGCAAACGGCCAACCAGCTGGACGCTTGCCTTTTTATCGGTTGGCGTTTCGCTCGATATCCTTTCCACCACCTTTATGATTATTGGCTCGTCGCACTCCTTTTCGAGCCTGCATGGCCTGCTGGGCTACTCGGCGTTGCTGGTAATGCTCATCGACTGCATTCTACTTTGGAACCTTCGCGTGAAGCACGATAGCCATACGGCCATTCCGCTACGCCTGCATCGGTACACGCGTATTGCCTACATCTGGTGGCTTGCGGCCTACGTGGCGGGAGTTGCTATTGTGGCGGTACGCTAGCGGGTAAAATATCAGGGATAGTCCCGAGCCTCATCCGATACTATCCTTTTGTGGGTGGCACCTACAAAGGGATAGGTAGGGTAATTGCAATTTACACCGGTTACCCTTCTTCTATAGAGATGTTGAAAAAGTTAGCAGTACGCCATTACCGCAGTTTAGTCAGGGTTTTGTAATCCGCCCATAGGTTAGTAACGTTTATTTTATAGAGTAGACCAATGAAGGTAGTAACTAATGTATGTATGGTAGCCTGTATGGCCGCATTGCTTATGGGATGCGGCTCACAACGCTATAGCGTAAGCCAAAACGTCCATGCCGACTCGGCCGTTAGCCGAGCACAAATCGGTGCAATGCTCGACTCGTTTAACCTCGCTGCTGCCACGGCCAGCTACGATCGCTACTTCGGCTACCTTACCGACGATGCCATCTTTATTGGTACCGATGCCACCGAGCATTGGGATAGGAATACCTACATGGTTTGGGCAAAGCCCTACTTCGAAAAGAAGAAAACCTGGAATTTTACTTCTATCGACCGCCATATCTACTTTGGCAAGGACAACGATATTGCATGGTTCGACGAGCTGCTCAGTACGCAGATGAAGATTTGTCGCGGATCCGGTGTCGTTGTTCGGCAGAATAACCAGTGGAAAATACAGCAGTATGTGCTGTCGATGACCATTCCCAACAGCCAAACCCGAAAGGTGGTAGACCTAAAAGCCCCCGAAGAGGAGCCCATCATCACCAAATTGTTGGTACCGTAGGGTCAACCCTACGTGGTTGACCCTGCAGAATAGTCAAATACGTGGTCAACCATGCAGGGTTGTCAAATACGTGGTTGACCCTACGTGGTTAACCCTGCAGAGTTGTCAAATACGTGGTTAACCATGCAGGGTTATTAAATACGTGGGCAACCACACAGGGTTGCCCCAACGTTAGCCAGGGTTGACCCGACAACAGTTAATCCCTATTAAACGAAATGCTGATTCCCCACGATCGGTACTTGCCATCTGCGAATCCTACGATTGCTTTTACCTCCATCAGCACAAAAATCTTGTCGATACCGTAGCCAACCTCTACGTAGTTACGTAGCGCCTTGCTGTTGTAGTAGCTCAGGTAGAGATTTTCGGTAAATACGGTTCCCTTAAAGAAGGGCAGCTGCTTGATGATAATGTTGTCTGCCTCGGAGAGCGAGTGTGCCTCCACAAACCATCCCGGAGTGGCATACTGGTAAAACGGAATCAGGTGAAACGACTGCTTGGTAGGCTGTAGCGTAACCCTAGTGTAATCGACGTTGGGAAAGTGGAAGTCGGGTAGCTGTAGGGTTGTGGCGTCGAAGAACGAACCACCCTCTACGCTGTAGTACAGCTCGGATAGGAAACCTAAGTCGTAGCGTTTCGAGGCTTTAAGCTTAACCATCTCAAACTGGCTGGCGCTCTCCTCCAGAACCCCACGTCGGTACGTTGCCTCAAAGGTGGGGTAGTCCGATTTTACGTATCTCTTCCTGTTTTCATCCATACGGTAGTACTGTACGGGGGTGTAGGTAAGCGAGGCCTCCGCAGCTGCCTGCGTGTGGCTGGTTAGCGGATGCGTATCGAGGTATTCGTTATTGGTAATGTTTGGCTCGTACTGCTTGTTCTTTTCTAAGAAGGAGTAGTTGGTGCAGTTGTTCACTACCTTACGGTTGTAGTACGAAAACCCGATGTTGGCCGTAAGCCCGTTTAGCAGCTCGTAACGGAGGCTGGCACTTCCTCCTTTAACATCCATGGCTCTAGTGTAGCTATCCTTTAGGAAAAGAGAGGTAACGCTATTTACAAAGGGTTGTACCGGTTGGTCGATGTTGAGGTCGCGGCTTTCGTAGACGCCACCAAGGGAGATCCAACCCATGTGTTTTGGCGAGAACAGGTAGCTAACCGATCCATTCGCCATCAGCTTACCCCGGTTGATCGAGTACTTGGGGAATAGGTATAGGTTTAACTCCTTTTTACTTTCGTAGGTTTTAAAAATGGCAAGGCGCGTACCTAGCGTAAAACCATCAATCGGATTAAAGTAGGAGAGGTTTGGGTTAAGGAACCCTTTAGTTTTCACCTCTAGCCCACCTTTATGGTAGAGGTATCCACCACCAATGAGGCTTCCCCACGAAACGGTTTCGCTGCCTCGTGATAGGTTTTCGAAGGCTGCAATACGATCTTTTAACGTTCGTATGCTGTCGGTTTTGGTAAATGCCTCCTTCTCCTCCTCGTCTAGCGGTATCGGACGAAGTCCTGTCCAGTACGAGCTATCCTTTTGGTTGAAGTCTTCAGAGAATTCTACCTTGTCGAGACCGTTTAGCTCCAACGACTTCAGCTTAAGGGTGTCGGGACGCTTCTCCTCCTCCTCCTTTTTTACCAGCTTGGCGAGCTTGCTCATCTCCGAGTTCGATAGCGCATTCTTATTCATCAGCTTGGCAATCTTTTCGGCTCGTTTGGCCTCCTTGTCCAGCCTTCTTCGTTCTGAAGATGGGCTTGGCTGCTTAGTCGGAGCGGTGCTTGCTACTTGGGTAGGGGTGGCCTTGCGGCTGCGACCTATTATGGACACATTCGAGTACTTTAGCGATCCGCTACTCTTTACCCAGCCCGAGCTGCCCAGCAAACCGCCATCGGCAAACAGCTGGTAGCTCGATGGGAGTACGGCGCTTTCGTCAATTAGATCGAATGCTATCCTAAAGTTGGCCTTGCCAAAGCTCATCTCAAAGGTTAGGTCGGCATTACGTACCGAGTAGGAGTTGTCGGTAATGTAGAGGAAGCCGCTAAAGAATTTTCCAGAAGGGCGCTTGGGTAATACCTGAATCTTATATACGGGTACGTTGTTTTCTAGTGATGATCCAATGAGCTTAAACTGGTAGTACGAAAATGCGTTTAACCCAAGTGGCGATGGGATATCGTTGAAGGAGTTATCGTAGATGCTGGTGCTGAGAAATTCAAGTCCGGGGAAGTTATCCTTCGAATCGGCACCCGGTAGGGTCGATCGGAAGGATATTACCTTTTGGCTGTAGGTTTCGGGGGCGTTAAAGCTGATTTTCGTAAGCATCTCGCCAAAGTAGGTCTTGCCCTCCTTGGGGATATCGATGCTCTTTGGGGTCATGTACTTAAGGATACGGGAGTACTTCCGGGCCTGGAAGCTCACCTTAAGGTAAACGTCCGATCTGTACGAGCCAACCGATCGCTTATACTGCTGTCCTAGGGCTATTGCCTTGCGCATGATCCACACGCTAGGGTTGTCCTTACTCGATACGGTGTACTGCGAGATGTTGTACATCGCCTCTTCGAGCAGGATGTTTACCGTGGTGTTGCCTTCCACAACCGTAATGGTTTGCGTTACCGGTTTGTAGCCGATGGATTGGAACTTGACGGTGTACGTGCCAGGCTCAACGGCGATTTGGAATCGACCCTTGTCGTTTGCCGCAAGACCCTTGCTGGCTTCGCGAACGTATATGTTGGCAAAGGCAATGGGGTTACCCTGCTTGTCGAGAATCTTTCCCGAAATGGTTTGCGCTTTAGCCGAAAATGCGGCTAAAATGATTAGAAGGCCTACGAGATGCTTGCTTACCTGCATAGTTAGTTTCGATTGGGCGTGACTGCCGGGCTGGTCACGAATTTTATACAATATGGTGGTAAAGATAGCGATTGAATCTTGAAACTATTCATATAGCAAAAAGGGCTACCCGTGGGCAGCCCTTTTTCTTCCTTGGTAAGGAGGGATGCCCGTAGGCAATGTCAATAAGTTAAGCACGAAGCTCAATCAGCGCTGTCATTCCGGGCTTGTCCCGGAATCTAAATA
>CAXYUU010000099.1:0-9680 GCA_964292015.1 uncultured Acetobacteroides sp. | reverse complement strand
ACACATTGCACCAAGCGGCAAGCTCTCCATTTTAAATTCACCAACCTGGCTGTATCGTCCTTTCGATGTAAGCAGCTGATGGTAACGACAAAATTTGCATAGGGCGTACTCCCCTCCTTTTTTTAGGAGGGGTCGGCGAAGCCGGGGGAGGTTCTTTACAAATTATTAACGTGGAGTCATCATGCTCATCTTTTAGCGTTAAACGCGAAATCTCTAAGGAATCCCCTTATCCGATTGTTTATTTAGGTTAGCTCTTACCCGAAATAATACGTTAAGTCGGAAACTTTACCGAACTTTGACAACGTCTCATCCGCAAAGGTGACCTTCCCCAACCCTTCGGGCGTTCATTAAGGCAGCACCAGAAAACCAATACCGACAACAACGACTGTAATCGTATGACAGCACTCATTATAATCATTTTCGTTTTAGGCTACATAGCTATTGCCTCAGAGCATACCATTAAAATTAACAAGGCCGCCACGGCACTCATAACCGGGGTGCTATGCTGGACAGCCTACATCCTTTTTGCCCCCGATAGCCATATTGTGGGCGAGGAGCTTACCGCCCACCTAGGCGAGCTGTCGGGCATCCTATTCTTTCTGCTAGGAGCCATGGCTATTGTGGAGCTAATCGACTCGCACAACGGATTCGACATCATTACCAACCGAATAACGCAGCTCGACAAGCGAAAGCTGCTCTGGATTGTCACCTTTATCACCTTCTTCCTATCGTCGCTGCTCGACAACCTTACCACCACCATTGTGGTGATATCGCTGCTCCGAAAGCTGATTAAGGATGATAAGGATCGCCTATTTTTTGCCGGAATGGTGGTGGTTGCCGCCAACGCCGGAGGAGCATGGAGCCCCATTGGCGATGTTACCACCACCATGCTGTGGATTGGTGGCCAAATAACCAGCGTCAACATTATTACCCGCCTTTTCCTCCCCAGCTTGGTATGCCTTGTGGTGCCGCTAACCTACCTTACCTTTAGAATGAAGGGAGCGGTAGAACGACCCGAACAGGAGGATAACGCCACCAGCCTTTTCCTACCACAAAAGCAACAGAGCATTGTATTTTTCGCAGGGGTACTCATCCTGATGCTGGTACCGGTATTTAAAACCGTCACCCACCTCCCCCCATTCATGGGCATACTTATAGGCCTTGGCATACTATGGATCATCACCGAGGTGCTCCACGGCAAAAAGGACGAGGAGCAGAAGAATAGCCTATCGGTATCATACGCGCTACAAAAAATCGATGCCCCCAGCATTCTCTTCTTTCTGGGTATCCTTATGAGCATCGCCGCACTTCAGTCCATAGGCCTGCTAACCCATGCCGCCCAGTGGATGACCTCCACCATCAGCAACGATAACGTCATCATCCTGTCGATAGGCCTGCTATCGTCCATTATCGACAACGTACCGCTGGTGGCCGCTGCCCAGGGAATGTTCGACCTAACCCAATACCCTACCGACCACTCGTTCTGGGAGTTCCTTGCCTACTGCACCGGAACAGGCGGCAGCGCCCTGATTATTGGTTCGGCAGCCGGTGTGGCCGCCATGGGGCTCGAAACGATCAGCTTTACATGGTACCTGCGCCACATTAGCTTGCTAGCCCTGCTGGGCTACTTTGCCGGCGCCATTACCTACCTCCTCCAGCAGCAGCTATTGGGGCAGTAGGATTAACGGATACCCGATTACCCTACACCACGTAAAATCGAACATACGCAAAGGCGAGTGGATTGGCGGCACCAACCACCCCTTTCGCTTAGGTAAACATCACCGTAGCACCATTTTATGCGCACTTATCAACGTGTAGCTTAAGCAAATCGCGCCCTCGCTCGGCAACGAAACAAAAACTTCAGCAGCTAGGATATCGCAAAAAAACGACTCCTCGGCTACGATACGGTAGATAACCATCGCCACAGCATACTTTGCAGTACCCTAACGGTAGATACCAACCAAGCCGTTACCTTCCCAAAACAAGCACACGGCTACTAACACCTTACTACCACACACTTAACAACTCAAACCCTTTAAATTTTTACCATTCTGGGCTAGCCCAGAGTTTCTCTGGGCTAGCCCAGAACTCTGCTGGGCTGGCCCAGAGCTCCGCTGGGCTGGCCCAGAGCTCCGCTAGGCTAGCCCAGAGCTCCGCTAGGCTAGCCCAGAGTTCCGCTAGGCTAGCCCAGAGCTCCGCTAGGCTAGCCCAGAGCTCCGCTGGGTCAGCCCAGAACTCCGCTGGGTCAGCCCAGAGCTCCGCTGGGCTAGCCTAGAACTCCGCTGGACTAGACCAGAACTCCGCTGGGTTAGACCAGAACTCAACTGGGTTAGACCAGAACTCAACTGGGTTAGACCAGGATTCCTTTAGAATAGACCAGAACTCCTACGAAGTAGCCCACCGAAGTATAAGGCCGACCGGTAATGGAATAAAAGGCAACCCATAAAGCCTACCTCCGAACCTCAGAGATTTCGCGTTTAAAAATAGCGTATGAAGATTGATTCATTTGGCTTGTTTGTAAAGAAAACAACCCTGCCCTGAAAAGTAGGAGAAGTATCCTGAATCAGCTTTTTGACCTACGCTCAATGCTTGTTTTTTAGAAGATGTATCATTTTTCATCTAATCACTAAGCTTATGCTAATCGATTTATACCGCCATAAGCGGAAGGTGCCCATATGGCAGGGTGGTTGGTGTTGTGTAAGCCCACAATCTTTTTTAGCACGAGACAGACAACCTCACCCTACTTTTTCCCCATCTTCTCGGGTATCAGCTTATATATCGAGCTATCGTAGGGGATCTGTACCTGATCGTCCCATTCGGCAGGATCGTAGGGTAGCTGCACCTTTTCCAACACATCCCACGAGTAAACGCGTTGATTCTTTGGTATGGTCTTTACCTTTTTCGTTTTTATACCAGTAACAATAAGCGTAGTTATGCAATATGGCATTTTATATTTTCCTGTCGAGTCGTGACGCTCGCGTCCAGATTCGGGATGGATGGAGACTATCACCTTGGGGTAATACTTTTTACCAATTTTCTGATAACGTACATAATACGATCTGTAATATCTGTCAAAACTTTTTACCTCATTTTCGTACCTTACTACACCAAAATCTGCTGTATTCACATATATTACCGTGCTTATATCAAACCTATATGTCTTTTTCGCTGATTGATTGTTTCTACTTCGAACAAGACGGCTATACAACGTGTCGACAGCGGCCTTAGGTGCATTTTCGGGGAATTGACGCTTAAACTCATCATAATTCATTTCTGGTAACCTTTCACCATTCTTTTTGAGAATGAGATTCATTTTTTGAGGGTCGGATACAATCTTGTAGCACATCATGCTATCCACCTCCACAATACCATCGAGCGTTAACCCACTATTAAGGTATGCTTCATCCCTAAATGGGCTATCCGATAAAATGCCATTCCCCTTTACAAACCGAACAACATCTTTAGTATAAGCGCCATAAAGGTCGTTAAAGTGAGCATGTCCCGTAAATATTTTCATAAAGGTTGCCGACACCATGCTATCTACTTCAAATTTTCTATTTAGGTAGCTTGCCCCTCGTCGTATTTTAAGAATCTGCATGTCTACCGACGAATCAGGTGGGGTAAGCATCCCCCTATCCTGAATTCTTACCTCATAATCGTTTAAGTTAAGGTAGGGATCCTCTTTCCACGGATGAAACGCATGCTGCCTGAAAAATGCGGTAAGCTCGAAGCGGTTGGTTGAGTAGTTTGTATAGAATCGTCGGACAGCCTTTTTCAATATCTTTTCTGCGGTAAGCTTGGAGCTTCGCACAACCACCTCGCCGATCTCCATGGTGCTTTCGGATAGTAGAACCGTGACATTTGCCTGCTTACCGATGTCTGAAGCGGCAACTTGATACGTTTTGTAGCCTACACACCTAAACGACAGCTTGCTGCCTGCATACTTTGGTGGAATGCTGATGTAAAAGCCTCCCCCCTCGTTGCTTATTGTTCCGATGTTAGAATTAAGTAGCCCTATACTTGCATAAGGAATTGGCCTTTGGGTGTTTTGGTCAATAACTTTACCTGTAACCACCAGGTTATTTTGCTGCGCACTTACGTCAAAAGGCCCAGCGGTAAGCCCCATAACAGCAAGTAGTAAAAGATTGTAAACGATTTTCATTACTCCATATTTTTTCTTATTCCCAATACTAATCTATCCCAATACCAAGCTAACCGTAACGACAAGCTGCGCTTGATTACGCAAGGTTACTGGCCTAACCAACAGGTTGAAGCAACCGAATAAAGGTAGGCTTTCCCTGTTCACCTATTTGCATAACATGCTATTTTGATTAGGTAAACATAACCGCATTTGCCTTTTTACGAGCACCTATCGCTAGATGGCTTACCTAGCAGGCAGAGGCCTTGGGTGCCGGAGCGTAGCGAAACGACAGGATTCCTTATGAAATGACAGAACAGAAACTACTACAAACAGGTGCATTGTTAGTTTTGTAATGCTATCGTTTTACAGAAACCTCCATTTTTAGGATCATGCATCCAGGACCAACCAGATCCATAAAATTGTCAGATCTCCAACCATTTTCTCTGAAATTCGTCAGTGTCTTAGCTCCTCCGTTACCAAAAAAGTAGCATACCCCAGGATTTAAATGCTCATTAGAAGTAGCCATTGTATTCGATTCCATCCATTCCAGTCCAACAAATACGCCACCTTTTAAAAATGGCACATTATATTTACTGACATCAACTGTAACCCAACCATTTTTGGGCTTAACAATTACATTCTCAAACAGTAAATCATTACCCGGAAGTTTTTGAGAGGTGTTTTTCACATCATATATACGCAACCGCAAATTACACGTGTGTTTTTTAGCCCCATCTAGCTTAAGCTTAAATATCAGCTTCTCAATTAACCCTTCACTATTAAGATTATTCTCCATTTGAACCGCAACTTGATAGCCTGGTCGGCTACAACAAGTTCCCTTTTCATCTTTATTTTTATACGATGTAAGCGATATATAATTGCGCTTTTCTTTATTTCGCCCAAATACCTTCAGCTCTTGAATATGAATCGCGGTCTGTTCTAAAAATACAATTCGTGTATTATCAATGGAGGGAGTATTTACAACAACCGTATTCTTGGGCAAATACCCTAAAGAAGAAACCCTTACTGTATCATAAAGATTGGCAAAAAAGTATCCATCTATATCCGAACAACATCCCTTTTTAGCATCTCGAGTTGCAATACTTGAAAAGGCAATTCCTTCACCCGTTTTCACATCGCATATTCTGCATTTTACAAGTTGGGCTTTAACTGTACTGCCATGTGTTAGCAAGGTAGTAAGCAAGAGCAAAAGACCGATCATTCTATTCATTCTGAAATTGTATTTTAATTTAGGTATACTTAATATCCCCTGCAAACCGTAGTCGCGGAGCTAGGCAATGTTGGTAACGTTGTACTACTAGGAGGCAAGCCTCCATACCGCACAGGTTGACGCGATAAGCGAACAGCTGATTTACCTAGGGTAGCCAGCTGCATTACATGCTGTTCTACTTAGGTATTGCCAGCAGTATCTACATGTTTATGAGCAATTATTACTGGATAGCGTATTTAGCAGACCCGAGGCCTTGAGTGCTGGAGCGTAGCAAAGCGACAGGTTAAGGAGAACAACCGAAAAAAACAGGCCTTTCCCACTAAGGGTTGCCTGCTACCCAGCTATTCTATTCCAAATAGTAGCTACATGCAGTAGTCGTAAAGTGCAACGAAAATCGTTATGATAACAAAAATAAGACCTTGTCTTATTTTACGTTTTAACTTGACATTCTGTACTCTCAAATCCTCATCCATAAAACCACTAATTAAAATATTTAACAATATCTTTTACAACCATATAAATGATCAGGGCATACATATATGCTAAAATAGCAGCATATATAACCTTCAATTTTCTATTCTCTTTTTTTAGCTTGTCAATACTATTCATACGATTTCTTATTATCATACAATCGCAAGGCAGGTAAGCTTACACCTAACAATACTACCTTGTGATACCTTCCTATAAAGACCTCAAGTAAGCACTTGGGATCTACTGTGCATTTTCGCACAAAGAAACTCTAATGTCCTAAAGTTTGCAAATTAAATTCTACCGCTACTCGCTCCTGCAAAATGATAACCTTCGCTGAACCTAGTACCTCGATATATACGGCTGTACGTAGGTATAAGTCGAAGCTACTGTAGCTGAATTGCGAAGAAGCTGAATTTAAATAGCCCTAGCAGTCCATACACCTTGGGTGCCTGAACGTAGCAAAACACTAGCCTCAGCTAGGGTTTTAAGAACGTTAGGCATTGTGATGGTAATAACTACCTTTGTCCCTTGAAATTTTTCACCTTAAAATCATTTATGAAGCGTATTGTTGAATATCGCAAATTACTGAACATCACACCGGAAACTAACCTAGGCGGCTTGAAGGCTACTTACAGAAATTTAATGAAGGAGTGGCATCCCGACAAATTTGCTAGTGATGAGAACCGTAAAGCAGAGGCAGAAGATAAGAGTAAGCGTATTATCGAGGCGTATCATTTTTTAGTGAGCATATCTCCCGAAACACAGGTCTCCAACTTAGAGGAGTATACACAATTAACGAGCAGCTCATTTATTGACAATCATATCTATAAAGGGCAAACGCTAACTATTATCTTTCAAGATGGTAGCGTTTATGAATACTTTGGTATTCCAAAAACTATCTATAGCAAGTTCCTTAACTCAGCTAACCTCGTAAGGTTTGCCAAAAGGCATATTTACCATTCCTATACTTACCGATTTGTAAGTAAACAGGCGGTAAGCGAAGCTGTCTAAAATAGTATTCGCCGAAGCATAGCGTAGCATCTTCGCGATGCACTGTCACGCAAGGCTTCTTTCCGAATTAGCCGGTAGACGCTATCAACAGCATGCCATACCAGCAGGCTCCCTATCGGGGAACCAGCTGGCGTGGCATGCTGTTTTGTTTAGGTAAGTGTAACCGGTTTTGCCTTTCATGTGCACTTATTGCTGAATTTCTTACTTCGTAGACCGGATTCCCTGTTTAACAAAGCGTAATGAGACGCTAGGCTTAGCGGGTGAATAGGATAAAATCCCCCTACCCCTCCAGTCCCCTTTTTACTGCCCTTTATTCTTAAAACAGCCAGTGGCAAACAATTTCAATTAACCTTTGTTATTAATCACGGATCAAAAATATCGTTGCAATAACACCGGTTAACCTAGCAGTCGGCCCTATTCAGATGAAACAAGCATAAGTAGAGACATTCACCATGGCTGCTAAAAACGCACCATGCTAGTACTAAAGTCCACCTACTTACGCATGACAAGCGACTAAAAAGGGCAGATGAAAAAGACAGCAAGTCAACCCACATCCACCCGGCAGGACAAATTGTACTATGAAAAAATTTTCTACGCAACTCGATAATAAAAAAGGCTACAATTGTTTTAACCTTGGCCGCTATTTTAGGCATTTGCAGCAACCTCGCTGCACAGCAGGTTACAGTAGGCATAAAAGGAGGATTTAGCATTCCCAATCTTACCGCAGGTAACACCACAAACCCTCTGAACACGGGCTATTCGTCGCGTTTTGGAGCCGATAATGGCGTATACGGAGAGCACCACACTTTTCCATTTCTGTAGGCGTCGAATACTTGTCACAAGGAGGTAAAAAGGATAAGCTGCAAGCACTTGCGTACCCGTAGAAATGGCATCGATGCTACCTCCAAATACAACCTATCTTTATGCCAATTTTAAAAGTGAAGCCAAGATAAGCTACCTGCTTGTGCCCATTTTGGGGCGATTCAGCTGGAGTATTTCGAAGTCGGCTCCCATCAAAATATATGCAGCAGTTGGGCCTTTCGCCGGTTTCCTGCTAAAGCCGACCAGGTGACTACCGGATCGAACCTGCTATACCTAGATGCCGCTAAAACAATGCCTATTACCAGCGAACCTCAATCGTTCGACAATACCACAAACATCAACGAAGATCTACACACCTTCAATATGGGTATCAACGGATTTGTTGGAATTGCCTACAATATCTCACCCCAAAATGCCCTGTTTATAGAGGGTGGCGGTAATTTTGGTTTCATATCCATACAAAAAGGAACGGTTAACGGGAAGAACTATACCGGAGCAGGAGTGGTTACCATAGGATATGCCTACACATTCTAAGCTGCTCCTCCGCTTCAAATTAGGTGATCGTACAAATAAATGTTGAAGAACTGCTCGTATTTGAGTTAGAAAAGCCAACATGCCCAAATTACAATATGCCATCACTATACCTCCAAATGACACTTTAACCCATAACTGAAGCGCCAGTTCATCTAAAAATGCGGAAACAAACCACCTTCGACCGCATAATAGTAAGCATCAATAATATCCATCCTAATTAAAACGCATATCCACCAGTATAAATAGCTTGCAATAATAACATGTAGCCTATGAGATATGCCAACAAGCCCACATAAGGTGAAAAAATAATGCAATATGTGGTATAACGTTAAACATTTACCACTATCTTGCCATCTGTACAAATTATTGAAAGCATATACTATAGTTGGATTTTGTGCTGTTTCTAGTCTGACCCATTCGGGTGGATGTTTTCATATAATATGACGTTTTATGGCGAGGTAGAAGATTGCTATAGGCATTTTTAGGAATTCCAGAACGTAGAAATCTCCATAGCCAAATATCTTGCCGCCCGGTTTAATCTGAGGTGATAGTACCATTTACAGAGCTTATTCTAAACAAATATCCTACATGTTAAATTGACAAAAAGGTATCATGAAGAAACTAAGTCAACCTATTAAAAGTATAGTAGCAAGTCTTTTATTCCTCCTACCCATTTTCATACTGTCGTGTGGCAGGTCAAACCACTACTCCGATCAGCGAAACCAGCAGCAAATCGATTCGCTAATCAATCAGGCCGAGGATTCCATTTCGAGCAACATTCCTTTTGTAAGGGCGCAGGCTAAACTGGCCTTGAAACTGGTTAAGGACAGCATGCAATTCCACGAGATTTTAGCACTAAGCGCTAAAGGCTACCTTATGTCCGATTCGTACGACACGGCTTACACCTACTCAAAACGTATTGTAACGTATTGCAATAAACGATCACCTACACCTCGGACACATAATCTGTTGGCTATGGCCTACGATGTTTTAGGAATATACCAGCAGCGGGTAGGCAGCTTAGACTCCTCCATCCTCTACTTTAAACGAGCTTACCAGCAGCAACCATTGGTAGGTGATATGGAAACCCTACCAAATATTTTAATCAACCTTGCCGATACGTACATGATGAAGGGTGATATTCCCAATAGCGCCCTATACTCCAGAAAGGCGCTATTTACTAGCGATTCCTTAAATATCACCCACACGATGGGATTCCCTATTTACTTCGGTCTAGGGCAGCTGTATATGGGGCTTCGCGATTTTGATCTTTCGGATCACTACTTTCGTTTGGCAGAAAAGACCTTCAACCAGCGTACCTTAGGGGAACGATTTACCTACTGTAATAATAGGGGTAACTACTTCTACTATAAGGAGGAGTATACCCAAGCCCTTCCCTGGTTCAAAAAGGCAAGAGCCTTAGTGTTCCCTATTCATCAGAGCTTCTCATTAAACCTTTGCGAACTAAAC
>CAXYUU010000098.1:0-9772 GCA_964292015.1 uncultured Acetobacteroides sp. | reverse complement strand
TGCGAAGGGCCGTTTTCGGTTTCCTTTTGGCCCGAATTATATGCTAATGCAGCTCCTATAAATAGTGCTGCGCTAAGTAGTTTTCTCATGATCTTGATATTGTTGTTGGTTTTGTTTTTTGCTTGTTAGTTTTCGTTGATTTTGCCAATGTTTAAACGAACCCCCAGCTGGAAATTTCGCAATGGCATTCCATAGTCGGCTATCGATTGGTAGTCTACATTCCAGATATTGTGGATACGAATAAAGGAGCTAAGCTGGTAACGGTTTAGGCTAATGCTTTTCTCCAATGTAATTCCTGCGATAGAGTAGGCTGGAAGCGTGCCCGAGTTTTTAGACATATATCTTTCCCCAACAAATGAGTGGGAGTATCGAATTAAGTACGTCGAGGCCTGGAGATTTAAGGATACGCTTCCCCTGTACTTGGGCGTATAGGGTAGCTGCAACTTGGTATCTTGATTTGTTGAAGTTGTCATAAGTCCCGATAAGTCGCAACCTATAATATACTGCTGGTACCTTTGCTTTAGGGTAACGCCTAATTCCACACCTCTAGACCATACCTTGTCAACATTCTCCGAAGTCCATTTTCCACCGTCTGCTGGAACCCATATAATCCATCCATTTACATTATTGTTGAAGACGGAAAGTTTTGAGTTGAAAAGAAACCCATTTTCTGAATGTAAAAACTCCATACCAACCTCTTCGCCATAGCCATGCTCGGGCTTAAGCGAGGCATTTCCCCAGTTGTCCCAGTAAAGCTCGTTGAATGTGGGAACTCTGTAGTTGCGGGAAATATTTCCTCTAAGCAGAAGTCCTTTCGCAAGTCGGTATTGTGTTCCTAAAGACCATGTAATGGGGTTAAGCTGGGTGTCAATAACCTCTTGACGAAGGCTTGCAAATGCTTCCACATCTCCGTCGCTGCTTTTAAAGCGATAACCTAAAGTTGCCGCTGGCTTATAGCGAAATTTAGTGTCCTTGTAGTTTGTTGAAGTTGCTCTCTCGTAGCTGTTGCTAAGGCCTGCTTCCAACGAGTGATTATCTCCAAAAGGAACCATCGCCTCTGCCTCGAGTAAACCAACTGTTGTATGATGATCAGAATATGGCCCAAAAGACGATTTGGGACTACGATAATTCTGCCAATCGTTAAGAAGTGCCGCCTTTACATTAAAATTGTATGTTTTGCGAGCTGCCTGCCATTGTACGGTTCCTCTCGCAAAGCTATTATAGTCGAATGGTTTTTCAGCACTGCCCGACATCGGTTGAGGCAATCGGGAGTAACCATCTTGCCCCCATAGCGCAAAAACCAACTTGTCGTTGTTTGAAATATTGAAAGCAGAATTTACCATATTCCCACCTTTGCGATAGTTGGAATTATGTTGTCTTTCAATGGGCTTCCCCGTTGAGTTTACATTTTTGAATTTATAGTCATTTGCAGACTCGGTATAGAATACTCTTGTTGATAAAGATGTGTTTTCTCCACTATAAGAATATTTTAGTCCTGTATATGTTAGCCCACAACTCCCCAACGATTGAAGTATACTTCCACTATGTCCTTCGTTAAAGGCTAGCGTATTGTCGAGATGAATTACACCTCCAATAGCCCCGCTTCCAAATAGAGCGCCATTACCTCCTTGTTGTACTGCAATTTGATCGACAAAAAAGGTTGGGATATTTCCAATGTTAACCTCCCCGTTCATGGTGCTTTGCAGGTTGATGCCATTCCATAGTACTGCCGTTTGGGATGCTTTCAAACCTCTAATAGATACACCGCTTGTGCCTCCCGAACCATAGCTGTTAACGCTTATGTTCGATTGGTTCGACAGTAATTCTGAAAGTTGAGTGCTTTCGCCCACTCTTATTTCTGAGGATGAAATGCTTTTTATTGATAGCCCCGACGAGTACCGTTTTAGCTTCGAGCTTACCACCACCTCCTTAAGACGAATGGTGTCGGCGATGGTTTTTTCTTCGGGAAGATCTCCCCCTGTAAACGATAGCGTACCTGCTAGTAAAAGACTAAATAACATGCCTTACAAATGATTAGTATCGTAATCGATTCAACCATTTATAATCCTGCGGAAAAAAAAGAGGTGCGAAGTTATGTAAGTGAATTACACGAAGCCTTTTATCCGAAAGCTATAAATGTTCATGTTCTGGCAGGTCTTCTGGCTTACTCCCCTTTTGTCGGCCTTCCCGTCTCAAGTTGGACAGTGGCATTTGGATGGTGACAAAAGGTTTTGATGGAGATTACAGCAGCGGTAACTGCTCGGGATTGACACCCGATTCCCTTTTCACGCCACTTGCGTGGCGACCAAAACTGGGGCAAAGATAGGTTTATTTTTTTTCTAAGCTTGCTGTCGTCCGTTTTCTTCGGCATAATTTCGGTTCAGAATGTTTGACCGCTCTTCAAATGGGCGATTAAGTCTATCGCAACGTTAGCGGTTCTGGCTCTGATCTTTTTGTGTCGAAGGAGGATGGGTTGTCGCCGCTTTTTCTAGGTGTCATTCAGGAATACCTACCGCGAGCGGCGTTGCTGCATCTCACTCGGCGACAGCTAAACGTATCGCTGCTGGGTGTTTTACCGGCATCCTATTCACGGCATTAGGTCAAGCAGAAGGGCGGAAGCCATAGCGGTTTTTGCCGATTTGAATAGGATTCCTACTTTTCTAAAGCTGTCCCTTTGCTCTTTTTTCTGAACAATTTGGGGTATAATTCATGGTGTTGGAGTATGTTGCAAGAAATAGCTAACTTCGTGACCGGATGTGCTACGTATATATCCGTCAATTTTAAATTTTATGCGACAAAGTAAAAAGGATGCCACCCGCCTAAATAAGGTTATTAGCGATGCTGGATTTTGCTCGCGCCGTGAGGCCGACGAGCTTATTGAACAGGAGCGTGTTACTATAAATAACCAAACAGCGACTCAAGGTGAAAAGGTCTACAAAACCGACTTTATCCGTATTGATGGAGAGCCTCTTCGTCATGTCGAAAAGGTGGTTGAGGAGAAGCGTAAGCCAACTTTTGTTTCGAAGCGAATTACTCGTAATCTGGGTACTGAGAAGAAAAAGAAGACTCCTGCTAAGTATAGTGAGGGTAAAGAGGGGATTTTTAAGAGTGCTAAAAGTAAGCCTGGTGCATTTAAGGGTACCAAGGGTAAGGGTACGGATGTAGCTGCCAAGGGGGCAAAAGGTACAGATAAGGTTGATGGCGATAAGAAGTTTGCTCCTAAAGATGGTGCAAAATCAAAACCCAAACCAGCACGTGCTTTGGCCGAAAAGCCTGAAAAAAAGGCGGGTGCTGCAAAAAAATGGTATTCAGGAGGACAACGGTAGGTTAAACTCCATTTCCGCAAGACGCCATTTCATTCACGTTGGTTTACTAAAGGTTGAATGTAACCCGCATGGTTAGCGTTATTTATTTACGGTTTAACCTCACATCGAGGGCAAGTTCGGTTACGCTAGCATGTGCGGTAGGTTACATTGGCTGATAGGAAAGCTGGTATTTAAGTAAAATGTAAGCAAACGGCATGTTTCGAAAAATAGCTGCTACCATATCTCTGTTTACTCGAATTCCTGTTGCACGATGGATGTCCATTGCTCCAAATGAGTATGGAAGGACGGCACCGTTCTATCCAGTAGCCGGATGGGTTGTTGGCGGGTTAACTGCGCTCGTATTCTACCTCGTCGATTTTGTATTTACTCAGCCGGTTACGGTTGCCATAACGCTTACGTTCTCTATCGTTTTAACAGGTGGATTACAGGAGGGCGGGTTAGCTTACTTCTTCGATAATCTAGGTGGACGGCATGGGCAACGCTTCTACTTTAAAAACCGGACAGATAAGCAGATTGGCATTCAGGGTATACTTGGAGTTGCGTTAGGCTTAATTCTACAGTTTGCGATACTTCAGGAGTTGAGTCCTGCATTAGTTCCCTGGATTATACTGTCGGGCGAAACGTTATCGCGCTTTGCCGCTATTTCGCTAATAGGCACCAATCGCTACTTGCGACCTAAAGAGGGGTATAACTCGGCTCCTGTTTTTAAGGGTTTAGGAGTTGATGGGTGGTTGCTTGTTTCGATTGTTGGGATGCTTCCTTTTTTGCTGACGCTCCGAATGAAGGTATGGGTTGCCATCATACCTCTTATTGCTGTCCGACTTATTATGGGAATATTCTTTAAGAGGTTCAGAGGTGGAATTAATTTCGAGGAGTGTTTGGCAACTCAGCAATTTTGTCTGATAGCGTTTTATTTAGGTGTTTCTGCAATCCCCAATATTTAGAGTTGGGGATTTTTTTATTTAGGCAGGAGATAGTCTGGGGATTTGTATACTTTTGGAAGCGTAAACTATTAAAGATATTTTGTTATTAAACCTGTACTAGCTATAAAAAAGTAGGAATGTTTGCCATCGGATTTTTAGCGCATAGCCTTCTAATGCCGTTCATTAGTATTTTCCTTCAAGTACTAGTGGTAAACGTATGTCTTAAATCTCCTTCCGAAATAAGTGGGAGTGTCAGAACTCCCGAACACCACGTAAGCGTCACCTCTTTCCATACGGCTTCGGACAATGGTTCGTTAAGCTACCATTTTGACGACTATTTTGCAGAAGGGCTCCTGCTCGATGACGGCGTATTCCCACCTGTATTCCCTTCTTTTCTCCATCTGCATGGGGAGTAAGTCGAAGGCTGTTTGGATGTGCTTGTTTGCATGCACCCTCTTCGAGGTCCACCTGTAACGATATGCTAACACCTGTTTTTTTGTGTATTTCGGCAGTATCCCTATACTTTATAGGATAGATGCGAGATGCAATTGTTAGACTTTATCGTAAAAAAAATGAGACAAAAGATATCGGTATCGCTATTGGTAGCGTTACTTGGCTTTAATGGAGGCCTATTTGCAATCGACAATAGTAAGAAGGTGATACCTAACGACAGTATTACCATTACAAAGCAGCTGCAGCCTGTAATCATTCGGTCGCAGCGACGAATTGAGGAGTTACGCTCCGTTCCGGCAGCTATCTCGGTTTTTTCACCCGGCATGATAGAACATAACGGTATAACAACCGTCAAGGATATAACCTCTCGTACCCCCAACTTTTACATGCCGCAGTATGGCAATAAGGTTAACTCCCCGATTTACATACGGGGAATAGGCTCTAAGTTCAACACTCCGGGTATTGCCTTTTATGTCGACAATGTGCCTTTTTTCGAAAAGTCGACCTTCGATTTCGACTTGTACGACATTGGCAGTATCGAGGTTTTCCGGGGGCCACAGGGAACTCTTTTTGGACGTAACTCAATGGGTGGCGCTATTTCAATATACTCCAAGGAGATTCCTAGCATAATGAAGAATGATGTTGTTTTAGCATATGGGAGTAAAAGCTACCTACGTGTTAAAGGTTCTCATGCCAACACCTATGGAAAGCTTGGTGTTAGCACTTCGGCGTCGTATACCAAACGAGACGGTTTCTTTAAGAACGACTTTAACGGAAAGTCGGTTGACGATGTAAGTACCTTTAGCGCGAAAGTGGCCTTGAAGTACACCGCTAGTTCAACCCTTTGCTACAAGCTAATGGGGTAATCAATATAAGGTGTTCAACGCAACAACCCAGCAGTACAACAACGTGAACTTCGATGAGGAGTCGTACTATACCCGTTCGCTCGCCTACAGCGCTTTTGTGGTAAGCAAAAAGTTTGGCGATTACGAGTTGCGCAACGTATCCTCCTACCAGTACTTCCAGGATCATCAGCATCTCGATCAGGACTATACTGCGGAGAAGGTCTTTACCTCTAATTTTTACCAGTACCAGCATTTGGTGTCGAACGAAACGGTGTTTCTTACCCCTAAGGTGTGGAAGTGGAGTAGCCAAACTGGCTTGTTCTTCTTTAACCAGCTTCTGGATAAGGGAATGGGGTTTCTTAATGGGGCTGATGCTGCAAAGTATCAAAATGGTCCAAGAACTCAAAATATACCAGGGGCAAGCAATCTTGTTCGTACCAATGATAAGGTTCTTGGTTTTGCTGTTTTTCATCAACCACAACTATCCGATATCTTTACTAAGGGATTAAACTTGGTGCTTGGTGCTAGACTTGACTACGAAGCTAAGAATTTTGAGTATACCAATACAATAAGCGCTCCTGCCATGCCAAAACCACAAGTTGAATCGAGGGATAGCTCAACCTACAAGTTTGTATTTCTTCCAAAGTCTACGCTTTCGTACAGCTTTGCCAACCAAAACGTGTACGTATCGTGGGGGTTAGGGTATAAAAGCGGTGGGTTTAACTCCTCCTTCGACAAGAAGAATCCCGCAACCATGATCTACAATCCCGAGTTTGCCGAAAGCTACGAGGTGGGTGTTAAAACCCAGTGGCTAAACAGTAGGCTTGGCGCAAATGCAGCGGTTTTCTATACCGATTGGAAGGATCAGCAGGTAAACGTCATGCTGCCCAATGGACAAGGGTTGATGATTGTAAATGCTGGGAAATCGTATTCTCAAGGGTTTGAAGTGGAGGTAAACGCCATTCCGGCAACCAACTTGCAGGTGTACGCATCATACGGTTACGTTAAGGCAAAGTATCTTCAGTACGAGTATTACGACCGGAATATTTCGGGAGTAGTTTCGTATAGCCATAACTACCTACCATGCGTTCCCAAGTCGACTTTTAGTGCGGGGGCATCGTACCGAATGGCATTAGGTTCGGCAAAAAGCTCTTCGCTAGTCTTTGGTGCCGATTTCGAACAGGTTGGTAACCAGTATTGGAATGATGGCAACTCGCTTAAGCAGAATGGTTGGTTCAACCTGAATGCAATGGTTGGCTACACCTATAAAAACCTTGACGTAAGCCTAAGGGGTAAGAATATTACCAACGAAAAGTATTACGGCTATGAGTTTGAGTATAAGGTGGAAAATTTTAAAAATAGGTATGCACAGGAGGCTCGCCCACGTTTTATTTACGTCGAGCTGGCTTACCGATTCTAACCTATCAGGATAGGTAAAAGCAAAGCCCCGAAGAGATCTCTTCGGGGCTATTTTATTTTTAGTGAGGTTTGTGCTGGTTCTATGCAGGCACAACCTTGGGGTATGGACACAAAAAAAGGGTAAGCTACTTACATCGCACCGCTACAACCGCCTACCCTTGCTATCTTCCGATCCTGGGGGATTTCAGCAGGAGCTGATCGTGTAAGACTTACCCGGGCACAAAAGTACGATATTTTTCGAAGATCCAAAATAAAACATGGGCTCAATCGCGAAAACTTTTATCTTTGACAATCATTAACCAAATAAGAATTGAATTATGGAAGACGTTAAGGTTCCTACTGACGTGATGATCAAATCGTCAGCAACGAATGGCGCTATTTTAGGGCTAATTGGTGTTTTGTTTATGGTTGTTACCTACCTAACGGGAGATATTTACAAGGGGAATTCGTGGATTACCTGGTTAAGTATGGCGGTATCAGTTGCTTGTTTAGTCTACTTCGCTTTAAAGTATCGCAATACCGTTTGCGATGGGTATATTACCTATGGTGGTGCATTTATCTACGGATGGCTAACCTTTATTTTTGCAGGCGTCATTTCCGTTGCCTTTATGATTTTACTTCAAACGGTTATTGAGCCCGATTATATGGCAAAAGTGGCCGATGTTCAGCGGGAGATACTTGCCGAAAAGGGAATGAATGATTCTCAGATAGAGCAGGCAATTACCATGGCCTCCAAATTTCAAACGCCTATTTTTATTGCCATCTTTGGATTTATTGGTAATGCGCTCGTTGGTTTGGTTATTAGTTTAATTACTGCAATATTTGTCAAGAAGGATAAGCCTGTTTTTTAGCAGTAGGTTTTTCGGGATAAAACATGATTAATGAGTAAGTTAGATATTTCGGTAGTAGTACCCTTATATAACGAGGAGGAGTCACTTCCCGAGTTGGTGGAATGGATTGACAGGGTGATGAAGGCAAATAACTTTTCATTTGAGATCATTTTGATCGACGATGGAAGTACCGACCTTTCGTGGGAAGTTGTGGAAGCGCTAGCTGCCAAGCATTCGTTTATTAGGGGGATTAGCTTCCTTCGTAACTACGGCAAGTCGGCAGCGTTATTTTCGGGTTTCGATGCGGCACAGGGGGATGTGGTTATCACCATGGATGCCGACCTGCAGGATAGCCCCAACGAAATTCCGGATCTTTACCGAATGATTGTTGAAGAGAAGTACGACCTGGTGTCGGGATGGAAGCAAAAGCGGTACGACCCAATAGGGAAGCGCCTGCCGAGTAAGTTCTTCAACGCAACTGCTCGATTTGTTAGCGGGATTAAGCTCAACGATTTCAACTGTGGCCTCAAGGCTTACCGCCGTAAGGTTGTTAAAAGTGTTGAGGTGTACGGCGAGATGCACCGGTACATTCCTGTTTTGGCAAAGCAAGCTGGCTTTAAGAAGATAGGGGAGAAGGTTGTCGAGCATCAAGCCCGGAAGTATGGGGTAACCAAGTTTGGATGGGAGCGGTTTATCCACGGATTCCTCGATTTGCTATCGGTTGTGTTTGTTTCCAAGTTTGGGAAAAAGCCAATGCACTTTTTTGGAACCCTAGGGTTAATAACCTTCATACTTGGTGGTCTAATGTCGGGGTATATGATTTGCGAGAAGGTTTACCATTTGGCAACACACGCAAAAGTGCGCGAGGTTACCGACCAACCGCTATTCTACATTTCGTTGACGTTGGTAATTATTGGAGCCCAACTCTTTCTTACCGGGTTTCTGGGAGAGCTCGTTTCGAGAAGTTCGAGTGAGCGCAACAGCTACCAAATAGATAAGAAGATATAGTATCACAATATAACGAGAAAGGGTGTCCTGGTTTATGGACACCCTTTTTTATTGACGATCCTAGCTGTCGGTTTAATTAGCTCCTGCTGTACGGGTAACTTTGGGATGGCCTCTCCTGATATGGGGCTGGTGTCTTAAATGGCGTTGTGCATTAGGGGATTGTCGGTTTAAAAAAGGGGCAGCGCCTGTTTTTTAGAAAATGCAGCATTCGAAAAAAAGCGTAATTGCGACCGTTCGGGGAAATTAGTTCTAGATTAATTTTAAAGATAGGGCAATAAATGCTAGATTCGCAGGATCGGTTAACCCAATTTGTTTCCATTCTAAAAACTTGATAATAATGAAAAAGCAACTAGTAGTTCTACTTATGTTGGTTGTATTGGCTGGAATTGTTTCATCGTGCGCTAGCTCTGCAAAGCCTTGTCCTGCTTATCCTCAATCTCAACAGCGCAGGTAGATTAATCCTCTAATCTTTTGAGTTAACGTTTTTTAGATAAAAAAACAGGGATTTTTAAAGGGGTATTTTGACTTGATAATCAGTTTATTGAATAGTATAATGCGTTGAATGCCAAATGTGTGGAATTGTTTCAGTTCCACATCGTGCTTATTTTGCGCTGGTTGTGAAAGTTGAAGAGTTTATCAGTTTTTCTATCTTTGCGAATCGATAAACAGCAATTTATTTCATTATAACATTTAAGTTATGGCTAAAATCAAAGTTGGTATCAACGGATTCGGAAGAATCGGACGCTTAGCATTCCGTGCTGCTCAAAAGCGTAATGATATGGAAGTTGTCGCAATCAACGACCTTATCGATGTTGAATACATGGCCTACATGCTAAAGTACGATACCGTTCACGGTCGTTTTGATGGCACTGTAGAGGTAAAAGATGGGCAACTTATCGTTAACGGCAACGCCATTCGCGTAACTGCCTGCAAGAACCCAGCTGATATTAAGTGGGGCGAAGTAGGTG
>CAXYUU010000097.1:0-9800 GCA_964292015.1 uncultured Acetobacteroides sp. | reverse complement strand
AAGATTGCCGAAAGAAGGGCATTCTACCAAATCACCCCCCTAACCGACCGCCTAAACTACTGTTCGGCTCCCATCAACAACATGGGATGGCACATGACCGTGGAAAAACTCCTTGGGATTGAGCTGCCAAAGCGAATTGAGTACCTACGCGTGATCATTATGGAGCTTTCGCGCATTGCCGACCACCTGGTGTGCAACAGCGTTATTGGGGTCGATACCGGAGCGCGTACCCCATTCTGCTACATCTTCCAGGCAAGGGAGTGGGCATACGAATTTTTCGAAGAGATTTCGGGCGCACGCCTAACCACCAACATTGGACGTATTGGCGGACTTGAACGCAACTTTAGCCAACGGGCTTGGGATAAGCTCAACTTCTTTATGGAGAACTATCCGCCCATGCTCAAAGAGTTCGAAAACCTGCTGATGCGCAACCGCATCTTCATGGATAGAACCATCGGTACGGGACCAATATCGGCAGAAAGAGCGCTTAGTTACGGCTTCACAGGGCCCAACCTAAGGGCAGCCGGCGTCGACTACGATGTTAGGGCGATGAACCCCTACTCGTCGTACGAAGACTTCGACTTTATCATCCCGGTTGGACAAAATGGCGACACCTACGACCGCTTTATGGTACGCCAGGAGGAGATGTGGCAAAGCTTAAGCATCATCCGCCAGGCAATCGATAAGCTCGACAAGATGGAGGATAAGGAAACCTACAAGGTAGAAGTACCCAACTACGTTTTACCTCCAAAAGAAAAGGTGTATAACAATATGGAGGCACTCATCTACCACTTTAAGCAGGTTATGGGCGAAACGCCAATTCCAACAACCGAAATTTACCACTCTGTGGAGGGTGGAAATGGCGAACTCGGGTTCTACCTCATTGCCGATGGCACACGTACCCCCTACAGGCTCCACTTCCGCCGCCCGTGCTTTATATACTACCAAGCTTATCCCGAAATGATAAAAGGTGGACTGCTCTCGGATGCAATTGTAACCATGAGTAGCCTCAACGTTATTGCAGGGGAGTTGGATGCCTAGAAGAAGGAGTTAGAGAAGTTAAAGAAAAAGGAAGACTGAAGAAACAGAGAAAAACATGAAGACCTATTCGTCGAACGTTCGTGTGTCGTAATACTTGCTTCGTGATACGTCTATTCCTTGTCCTCCACTAGTATCTTGATAAAAACAGGAAAATGAACGATATAAAACAACCAACATTTTCACCAGAATCGCTTGAACTGGTTGAAAAAATAAAAACCCGCTACCCTGCCGGCAAGGAGCGTTCAGCGTTGCTGCCCATCCTGCACATTGCGCAGGCGGAGTTTGGTGGATGGCTAAGTGCCGAAACGATGAGCTATGTAGCATCGTTGCTGGGCATACTTCCCATTGAAGTGTACGAGGTTGCCACCTTCTACTCCATGTACAACCTCGAACCTACAGGCAACTGTGTTATCGAGGTTTGCCACACAGGACCCTGCCAACTAAAAGGCGCAGGCGACATCATTAAGCATTTAGAACGTAAGCTGGGCATTAAGGTGGGAGAAACTACCCCCGATGGCAAGTTCACCCTTCGTGGTGTGGAGTGTTTAGCCGCTTGCGGAACCGCTCCGGTTATGAAGGTAGGCTGGGACTACCACGAAAATCTGACTGCCGAAAAGGTGGATGCCTTTTTGGAGGAGCAGGAGAAGAGTGGAAAATCGTCGCACACTAATCCATATTAATAATAGGGAGATATGGTGAAAATACTAACTGAAAATATCGACAATCCTAATCTACATAAGATAGACGAGTACCAGCGCTTAGGTGGTTACCGTTCGGTAGAAAAGGCTCTAAAAACCATGACTCCCGACGAGGTGGTTGACGAGGTGAAAAAATCGGGACTCCGCGGACGTGGTGGTGCAGGTTTTCCTACAGGCATGAAGTGGAGTTTTATCGACAAGAAATCGGGCAACCCTCGATACCTTGTTTGCAACGCCGACGAGGGCGAACCTGGAACGTTTAAGGACAGGTACCTAATGCAGCTCAACCCCCACTCGCTTATCGAAGGGATGATCACATCGAGCTACGCGCTTGGCGCTAACACCGCCTACATCTACGTTCGTGGTGAGCTGTTCTACGTTATCCGTATTCTAGAAAAGGCAATTGAGGAAGCATACGCTAAGGGTTTCCTTGGTAAAAATATACTGGGAACAGGTTACGACCTCGACCTATACTGCCAACCCGGTGGTGGCGCATATATCTGTGGAGAGGAAACCGCGCTTATCGAAAGTCTCGAAGGCAAACGCGGAAACCCACGTCTTAAACCACCATTCCCTGCCGTATCGGGTCTATACAACTATCCTACGGTAGTAAACAACGTGGAGACGCTTGCCTCTGTCCCCTGGATCGTTAACAACGGTGGTTGCGAGTATGCCAAAATAGGTGTTGGTCGCAGCACCGGAACCAAACTGTTCTCGGCAAGCGGCCATATCAACAAGCCGGGCGTGTACGAAATTGCCATGGGTATTACTGTAGAGGAGTTCATCTACTCCGACGAGTACTGTGGCGGCATCATACCCGGACACGAGCTTAAGGCGGTAATCCCCGGCGGATCATCGGTACCCATCCTTCCAAAAGATTTGATACTGAAGACGGCTAGTGGCGAAAACCGCATAATGAGCTACGAAGGTCTTGCCGATGGTGGATTTGAAACCGGAACCATGCTTGGCTCGGGAGGTTTTATCGTAATGGACGAAACCACCTGTATCGTACGCAACACCCTCAACTTTGCCAGATTCTACCACCACGAATCGTGCGGACAGTGTAGCCCATGCCGCGAAGGAACCAGCTGGCTGGAAAAAATTCTACATCGCCTAGAGCATGGTGGTGCAACTATGAAGGACATCGACTTGTTAGTTAGCGTTTCGAATAATATCGAAGGTAAAACGATCTGCCCACTTGGCGATGCTGCAGCCTGGCCTGTTGCCAGCGCCATTCGTCACTTTAGGCACGAATTCGAAGACCACGTTCGTAAGAACGGCTGTACCTTCCACTAATCTACACCAGAAATCACAAGACAATGATAAAGGTAACCATAGATAATATCGAGGTAGAGGTAGAGCCAGGAACAACCATCCTGAATGCTGCCCGCAAGATTGGCGGAAAGATTGTTCCTCCCGCTATGTGCTACAACTCGAAAATTGATTGCACCGGAGGTAAGTGTCGCGTCTGTTTGGTTAAGGTAACCCAAGGAAGCACTGCCGACCCTCGCCCAATGCCCAAGTTGGTGGCATCGTGCTCCACCGCTGCACAAGATGGCATGGTGGTCGAAAATATCACCTCACCCGAAGTACTCGAAGCCCGAAAGGGAATCGTGGAGATGCTACTGCTTAACCACCCGCTCGACTGCCCTATTTGCGATCAAGCCGGCGAATGCGACCTGCAGGATTTGGCCATGAGCCACGGCTCGGTGGAAACCCGTACCGAGGAGACTCGCAGTACCTTCAGCGAAACCGACCTAGGCAAGTACATTAAGCTCAATAAAAATAGATGTATTCTCTGCTACCGCTGCGTGTACCTAGCCAACCAGATTACCGACAAGCGTAGTCATGGCGTACTATTCCGCGGCGACCATTCCGAAATATCGACCTACGTAAATCAGGCTATCGAAAACGACTTTTCGGGAAATATCATCGATGTTTGTCCAGTTGGTGCGCTTACCGACAAGACCTTCCGCTTTAAAAGCCGCGTATGGTTTACCAAACCTTACGATGCCCACCGCAGCTGCCCTACCTGTTCAGGCAAGGTGGTGCTTTGGATGCAGGGCGAAGAGGTGTTACGAGTTAGCGCTCCTAAAGACCAGTTTGGCGAAACCGAGCACTTCATCTGCAACGAATGCCGCTTCGAAAAGAAGCAGCTATCGGATTGGACACTTGTTGGTCCTCGCAAAATCGAGCGCACCTCGGTAATCTCGACAAACCTATATGTAAACATCGACAAACTTAAAAAATAGAGCTGACGATGGAAGTATACGATTTAATTTTTAAGACAGCACTGGTACTGGTTCTCTTTATGATATCGCTGGTGGTAGCTATGTACGCCACCTACGGCGAACGTAAAGTGGCCGCCGTAATGCAGGATCGAATTGGTCCCGACCGTGCCGGCCCATGGGGTCTTCTACAACCCGTTGCCGACGGTGTTAAGATGTTTATGAAGGAGGAGATCATTCCTACCATGTCTAGCAAGTGGCTATTCATTCTAGGGCCTGGTATCGCCATGACAACCGCCTGTATGACCAGCGCCGTAATCCCTTGGGGTGGAAACCTCGAAATTATGGGACGCTCCTACAGCCTTCAGGTTGCCGACCTAAACATTGGCATTCTCTACATCTTCGCGATGGTGTCTATCGGTGTTTACGGCATCATGATTGGTGGATGGGCATCTAACAACAAGTTCTCGCTACTCGGTGCGGTGCGCGCTGCCTCGCAGATGATTAGCTACGAGCTGGCAATGGGTATGGCAATCGTTGCGCTAATAATGGTAAACGATTCGTTGAGCCTTACCGACATTGTTAACCATCAGAAGAACTTTCACTGGAATATCATCTACCAGCCACTAGGCTTCCTGATATTTATGACTACCGCCTTGGCCGAGTGTAACCGCGCCCCATTCGACCTCCCCGAGTGCGAATCGGAACTTGTTGGCGGATACCACACCGAGTACAGCTCCATGAAGCTAGGCTTTTACCTCTTTGCCGAGTACATCAACATGTTTGTGAGCTCTGCGGTAATTGCTACCCTCTACTTTGGCGGCTACGACATCCCATTTGGCGACTCCCTTGGCCTTTCTACCAACATGCTCACCATACTTGGTGTGGTGTTCCTATTTGCCAAAATTCTATTCTTCATATTCTTCTTTATGTGGATTAGATGGACACTACCCCGCTTCCGCTACGACCAGCTAATGAATTTAGGTTGGAAGGTACTTGTACCACTTGCCATCCTAAACATGCTGCTAACCGGCTTTGCCATTACCTACCTCTAACATAAAGCTACAATGGAAAAATTAACCAATAGAAGTAAAGAGGTATCGAATAAGAAGATGTCATTTCTCGAAAAAATATACCTACCTGCAATTATTTCGGGTTTAGGCATAACTTTCGGTCACATCTTCAAGAAAAAGGCTACCACAAAATACCCCGATCAGCAACGTGAGTTCAGCAAGGTTTACCGTGGTATGCACGTGCTTAAGCTCGATGATGAGGGTCGCGAACGCTGTACCGCCTGTGGCCTTTGTGCCCTAGCCTGTCCTGCCGAAGCCATCACCATGACCGCTGCCGAACGCAAACCCGGCGAGGAGAACCTCTACCGCGAGGAGAAGTATGCTGCCGTTTACGAGATAAACATGCTTCGCTGCATCTACTGCGGCCTATGCGAGGATGCCTGCCCTAAGGAGGCCATCTTCCTTACCGACCGTATTGTGCCTGCCGAGTATAAGCGCAAGCCGTTCGTTTACGGAAAAGAGTTCCTCGTAGAGAAGCCCGATGCCCGTATCGACGTAAGCCCGCGCCAAACCGAAGCTGTTCGCCAGTTTAAACTCGATAAGCGATTTAAGCATAATAGATAATAGACGTTAGATTTTAGATAAAAGATTTTAGACAAAACTATGTGCAAAGCCATCTAACGTCTAATATCTAAAGTCTAAAATCTAGAAAACAAAAAAGCATGAGTATTATATTTTACATTTTGGCCACGTTAGCAGTCATATCCGCCCTTGGTGTGGTGTTCGCAAAGAACCCCATCAACAGCGTGCTGCTGCTAATCGGCACCTTCCTAACCATTGCCGGGCAGTACATTCTGCTCAACGCGCAATTCCTAGCCGTGGTGCATATTATCGTGTATATGGGGGCAATTATGGTGCTGTTCGTCTTTGTGATTATGCTCCTTAACCTCAACAAGGAAAAAGAGCCATTTCAAAAGCTAATGGTAAAGGTGGCGGCACTTCTCACCTCGGGAATGCTACTGCTGGTACTACTTGCTGCTGCAACCAAGGTTACCCTTTCGGTACCTGCAACAGTACTATCGCCCAACATGGGATTGGTACGCGAGCTGGGGCTAGTGCTCTTCCGCGACTACCTATTCCCCTTCGAAACTGCATCGGTGCTGTTCCTTGCTGCAATGGTTGGTGCAGTAGTCCTAGGAAAACGTGAACCTAAAAAGGCATAACCATGGAAAAAATCATTAGCGCAATACAGGTAGTTCCCATCGAGCACTACATCGTACTTAGCCTGGTGCTATTCTGCATTGGGGTTATGGGCGTGCTCTTCCGCAAGAATGCCATTATCATTCTTATGAGCATCGAGCTTATGCTCAACTCCGTGAACCTGCTGCTGGTAGCCTTTTCGGCCTACCATGCCGATCCTAGCGGACAGATAATCGTATTCTTCATCATGGTGGTGGCGGCGGCCGAAGTGGCAATCGGGCTATCCATTTTGGTTACCATGAAGCGCAACAACGACTCGCTCGACATCGATCTCCTAAAGCGCCTTAAGGGTTAATCTTAAATCTAAACAGAAATATGACACAGAATATAGCTTGGTTAATTCCACTCTTTCCGCTGCTTGGATTTATGGTAACCTACCTCTTTAGGTTAAAGTTTCCATCCAAAGTTGCGGGTACCATCGCTTCGGCAATGGTGCTTATCCCCTTTATCATAAGCGTTGCCCTTTTCTTCAATGTTGATGGAAAGGAGACCGTTACCCTATTCAACTGGATTAAGGTTGGCGGCATCAACGTTCCGTTCAGCTTCTTTATCGACCCGCTGTCGATAACCATGATGCTAATTGTTACCGGCGTTGGATTCCTTATCCACGTCTACTCAATAGGCTACATGGGCCACGACGAGAATGCCAACACCTTCTTCTCGTACCTCAACCTGTTCATCTTCTTTATGCTGCTGCTGGTTATGGGTGCCAACTACGTGATCCTCTTCATTGGTTGGGAAGGAGTAGGACTCTGCTCGTACCTTCTTATCGGCTTTTGGCATAAGAACACCGAGTACAACAACGCTGCTCGCAAGGCTTTTGTGATGAACCGCATTGGTGACCTTGGTTTCCTGATTGGCATCATCCTTATATTTTACACCTTCGGAACGGCAACCTTTACTGATGTGTTTGCACAGGCGGGCACAATGGGCATGGGTAACCAAACCCTCACCCTAATTACCCTGCTTCTGCTGGTTGGTGCAATTGGTAAGAGTGCGCAAATTCCGCTCTTCACCTGGCTACCCGATGCAATGGCAGGTCCAACTCCCGTTTCGGCACTTATCCACGCTGCTACCATGGTAACGGCAGGTATTTATCTTATTGCCCGTAGCAGCATTTTATACACCCTCACCCCATTCACCCTCGATGTGGTAATGATTGTGGGTCTTACAACAGCCGTGTTTGCTGCAACCATTGGCATCTTCCAAAACGATATTAAAAAGGTGCTGGCCTACTCTACCGTTAGCCAGCTGGGTTACATGTTCTTTGCACTTGGACTAGGCGCTTTCTCGGCGGCCATGTTCCATGTCACCACCCACGCATTCTTCAAGGCACTACTGTTCCTTGGTGCTGGTAGCGTTATCCACGCCCTTAGCGGCGAGCAGGATATTCGCAAAATGGGAGGACTACGCAAGGCCATCCCCATTACCTACGCAACATTCCTTATCGGTACGCTGGCCATCTCGGGTATCCCACCATTGGCTGGTTTCTTTTCTAAAGATTCCATCCTAGCTGCCGCATTCGAGCATAACCCTTGGCTTTGGGGTATTGGCGTTGCAACCGCCTTTATCACCTGCTTCTACATGTTCCGACTGCTATTCCTCACCTTCTTTGGGAACTTTAGGGGTACAGCAGAGCAGAAGCACCACATGCACGAGTCGCCTAAGGTGATTACCATTCCGCTTATCATTCTAGCAGCGCTTTCCATTGGCGGCGGTTTCCTAAACATTCCTGCCATCTTTGGTGGAACCGATAGGTTTACCAGCTACCTAAAGCCTTCGCTGGGCGGGCAAAGCTTCGAGCCTACCGCAGTGGGGCATACCACCGAGCTGCTCACCATGTTTGTTCCGGTAATCATCCTACTTGCCGTTATCTACATTGCCTACAGGCTATACGTTAGCAAGAAGGCAGTACCTGCCGCCGATAGCACCGAACGTAAGGGCCTCACCAAGCTCATCTACAACAAGTACTTTATCGACGAAATTTACAATGCCGTATTTATACAACCCTACAACAAGCTGTCAGAAACCGTCCTTTCGTGGTTCGATAATTCGGTTATCGATGGTGCGGTAAATGGGCTAGGCGTGGTAATGATGCGCTGCGGATCGGTGGTTCGTAGAGTGCATACCGGTAGCGTTAACCTCTACCTGTATATGATGGCTGGCGGATTAGTCGCAATTGTAATTTACCTGCTGGTAGCCTAACCGAGTGTAAAATCTACTTAAAAGAAACGAGCATGAATTCTGAAATTCATCGAAGTAGATGAAAGTCTATCATGCGAGTTCCAAGTGACAAATAAAAAAACAATTATACACACTTGAACAATATGCTTACAATACTACTCATACTTCTTCCTTTCGTGGCTGGCAGCTTGCTGTTCGCCTTTAAGGACGAAAAGATGGTTAAGAAAGCCGCTCTTGGAATGTCGATTGCCATATTTGCGGCAGCGGGCATTACTATAGGGCTCTTCGCCAACTCGTCGCTCTTTAGCATCGACGTAATGTGGATTTCGGCCATTAGCTCGCATCTACACCTTGGGCTCGACGGCATCAGCATCGCCATGGTGCTGCTCACCACCGGACTCATGCCCTTTATCTTTTCGGTTAAAGATGGAGAGGTGCGCCGCATCAAGCTCTTCTACGCGCTGATGTTCTTTGCGCAGGGTGCTATTCTTGGCGTCTTTATGGCGCTCGACAGCTTCCTGTTCTACATCTTCTGGGAGCTTTCGCTTGTTCCCATCTACTTCATCATCCTGCTTTGGGGTGGCGAGGGTAGCCGCAAAACAACGCTCAAGTTTTTTATCTATACCGCAGCGGGTAGCCTATTGATGTTGGTAGCCAATATCTACGTCTTCATGCACTCGGCCACCCACTCGTTCGACATCACCGGAATGTACAACCAGCAGCTGTCGGCTGGCGATCAAAGCTGGCTATTCTGGATGATTTTTGTGGCGTTTGCCATTAAGGCTCCCGTATTTCCGCTGCACACCTGGATGCCGGCAACCTACACCAAGGCCCCCATGAAGGGCACCATGCTCCTTTCGGCTATCATGTCGAAGATGGGTATCTACGGTATGATCCGCTGGCTACTCCCTGTTGTTCCGCTTGGCGCAGCGCAGTGGGGTTCCACCGTAATGGTTCTGGCCATTATCGGAGTAGTGTACGCCTCCATCATCACCCTAAAGCAAAAGGATCTGAAGACCTTCTCGGCCTACACCTCCATGGCCCACATCGGACTTATTGTTGCCGGGCTATTCGCCTTTAACCTCGTAGGGATGCAGGGTGTCATCTTCCAGATGGTTGCCCACGGTATCAACGTAGTTGGACTGCTCTACATTATCAGCATTATGGAAACCCAAGGAGGCAGCCGCCTAATCACCAGCTTTGGTGGACTGCGCAGCAATACCCCTCGCCTATCGTCGCTGTTTATGATTATCACCTTTGGTATGGTTGCCCTTCCGCTAACCAACGCCTTCATTGGCGAGTTCCTACTCATCTCGGGAATCTTTAAGGTGAGCATCTGGATGGCAACAGCAGCCGGACTATCCATCATTTTAGGT
>CAXYUU010000096.1:0-9864 GCA_964292015.1 uncultured Acetobacteroides sp. | reverse complement strand
GGGTTTGGTTTTGTTGAAATGTTATTAATAAAGATTAGTGTCCCTTGTTATCGTTGTGGTGAGGCTTGCATTTTGGTATTTATACATACGGAGCTTTAGGCTTTCGTTAAAAAAACATCTTGATTTTGTCAATATATGTTATACTTTTGCGGCCGGCGTTGGGGATCTATTTGGAATTGTTACTTAAATTTTATGGTACGTAAGGCTGACTTTTTTCTCCGCTATTAAGATGGCAGCATTTTAGGCTGCTGACTTGTAATCAATTATTTTTATCAACTGCTAAAAAAACTATTATGAGGCGATTTTTGACGTTACTTGTAGCGTTCGTTGTCTTTGGTGCTAGTTCCGCGCTAGCTCAAACAAAGTTAGTCTCTGGAAAGGTTGTCGGGGCTGATGACAACCTAGCAATTCCAGGGGTAAGTGTATTTGTAAAGGGATCTCCAACTGTAGGTACGTCTACAGATATAAATGGTAGTTATACCCTTAAGAATATCCCTTCAGACGCGAAAATTTTAGTTTTCCGTTTTGTGGGATATCAAACTTTAGAAATGCCAATTACAGGTGCAATAACCAATGCAACTCTAATTTCTGAAAACCAGAAGATGGACGAAGTTGTGGTTGTTGCATACGGAACTGTAAAAAAGTCGAGTTTCACAGGATCAGCATCTCAAATTAGTGCTGATAAACTTGATAGAAAGAATGTTTCTGAAATTTCTAAAGCTTTAGCAGGAGAGGTTGCTGGTGTGTCTGTAATTAATACATCTGGACAACCAGGATCGAACGCGTCTATTCGTATTCGTGGGTTTGGATCTGTTAATGCAAGCCAAACGCCACTTTACATTGTGGACGGTGCTCCATTTGATGGTGATCTTAGCTCACTTGTACCAAGTGATATTGCAACCACTTCGGTTCTAAAAGATGCGTCGGCAACGGCTATCTACGGTGCACGTGGTGCAAATGGTGTTGTACTTATTACAACAAAAAAAGGTGATAAAAATAGTTCATCTATTGATGTTGAGGTAAAGACTGGGGTTAACATTCGCTTGCTTCCTAATTACAATGTTATCAATAGCCCTGAGCGCTTCATGGAGTTCACATGGGAATCAATGAGGAATAGAAATATCGTTAGTGTATATGATACCCCTGCAAACTTGAATTTAATGAAGACTGATCCTGCAGCGTATGCTGCTGGGTTTAGCACTTCATGGAATGCAAACTATGCAACAGCAGGAACAGCTGCTTCTTTAAGCCTCTTCGATAAGGACAAGAAAGGTATCAATAGCCTTTATAATATGTGGAGTGCTGATGGTACCAAATTAATAGATCCAGCGACAGGCAAATTCTTCGATGGGATTAATAGGAAATACACTCCTGAAAAATGGGACGATAACATTTTTAGAACTGGATACAAAAAAGAGGCTACAGTTAGAATGAGTGGAGGTAACGATAAAACTCAGTATTTCTCCTCTTTTGGTATATTAAAAGATGAAGGTTACTACATGCAATCCGACTTCTCGCGTTTAAATACCCGTTTAAATGTAAACCATAAGGTAAAAGAGTGGTAGAAAGGTTCTGCTAATATGGCATATTCCTACATGGAAACCAATAATCCGGGACAAACGTCAAGTGCTAATAATGGTTTCAACTTTGTAAATAACATTCCGAGCATCTACCCTGTATTTTTGAGAGATGCTAGTGGAAATAAAATTGAGGATAAAACCGTTGGTGGTTATGTGTACGATTACGCATTTGATGCAAATGGGGGACGACCTTTTATGAACGGTATTAATCCAGCAGGAGCGGTTCAACTTGATAAGAAGAATAATATCTCTCATCAACTTTCTGCTAATGCAACCCTTGATGCAACTCTAACCAAAGGGCTCACCTTAAGTTCGTCCTTAAGCACACAAGCGCTAATTTCTAATACGTCGAGTTTAACTAACCCATACTATGGTGATGCATCGGGTGTAGGAAGAATCTACAAGGATAACGACATTATCTCATCTTACACTTGGAATCAGATACTTAGATATACCACACGCTTTAATGGAGCTCATAGCATAAACGTACTGGCTGCTCACGAAGTTACTTCAAAGAGCGATGGTGTTATGTATGGTCAAAAAAGTCAGCTTGTTAAAAGCGATGGATTAGAGTGGAATAATGCGGTAAAAATGGGTTACATGAATTCATACATCGTAGACTACTTTATTGAATCGTATTTTGGTCAGATAAACTACGATTATAAAGAAAAGTACTTTGTTTACGGAACCATTCGCCGCGATGGATCTTCGAGATTCCCCAATGATAGATGGGGTACATTTGGAGCTATCGGTGCTGCATGGGCGATTTCGTCTGAAGATTTCATGAAAGGACTTGATTTCTTAACTAACGTGAAGCTAAAAGCCAGTTACGGGGTACTCGGAAACCAAGCAATCGGAAACTATCCTGCATACGACAATTATACAATCGAAAACCTTAATGATAAACCATCTTTCGTTTTTAACTATAAGGGGAATATGGATTTAACATGGGAGAGCAGCAAGATGCTTAATGTTGGTCTTAATTTCTCTGTAGGAAAGTATGTTGACGCGGAGGTTGAATACTTCAGAAAAAACACTGATAATCTTCTTTTTTACAAAAAGGTTGCTCCTTCTTTGGGATATAGTAGCCTACCAGTAAACGATGGGAAACTTCTTAATACTGGTGTTGAGTTTAACGTTCTTGCCCACCTTGTAAATACTAGCGACTTTAAGGCTGATCTTAGAGTTAACGGCTCGTTTATTAACAATAAGATGAATACGATGCCTATCGATGAGGCAACTGGCAAGGAGAAGATTGTTGACGATCAAGGCCTTTACGCTTACTCTAAAGGACATTCGCTATACGATTTTTACGTTAGAGAATGGGCTGGAGTTGATGCTCAAACAGGCTTGGCTCAGTGGAACAGATACTTCTATACAGTAAATGGAGAGAAAACTACCATTAATTCAATGGAGGAGTTTCTAAATGGGGATAATAAAAATATGGAAGTCGAAGTTGAAAAAACCTACGATTACAACAATGCAACTAAAAAGTATGTTGGCAAATCTGCAATACCGGTTGTAAGTGGGGCATTTTCGTTCGATTTATCCTACAAGAGCATCTCTCTATCTTCTCAGTTCATGTACAGCCTTGGTGGCTATTCGTACGATGGAATGTATGCTGGATTGATGAGCAATAACGCATCTGGGGCAAACAACTGGTCAACCGACATTGAGGGTCGCTGGCAAAAGCCAGGCGATATTACCGATATCCCAAGATTAAGCAACAACTACGACAAGAATGGTTTTAGCGCTTCCACACGTGGTATAATCAAGAACAACTACCTAAGTCTGAATAACATTAGATTATCATACGATTTACCAAAGAACTTGCTGACCAAGATCAACATTAAGGGTGCTTCGGTGAATATTGGTGGAGATAATCTATGGTTGATGACAAAACGTAAAGGATATATTCCAGGAACAGATGCAAGCGGAGATTCCGATAGCTACAGGTATACCCCGCTAAGCACCATGACTATTGGTTTAAAAGTCCAACTTTAATTTTTTCAAACACAGATTAAAATGAAAAGAATCAATATAGCATTAGCACTCTTACTGGGAGGCCTATTTTTGGTAGGTTGCAGCGAAAGCTACTTCGATAAAACTTCAACAGAGACAATTTCTACTCAAGATCTTCAGAAAGAGATAGCAAAAAACCCAGCTCTTCTTGATGGCATGATGAAGGGGATGTACTCTACTTTATTTACAAAAGGTTCAGGAGGTACCGATCCATTAGAGCATACTGATTTTGGTCAAAAATCGAGAGATATTGCAACCGATCTTCTTTCGGGTGATATGGCTCAGATAAAAAGTTCTTTTGGTCATTTCTATAATAATGAGGAGTTGCTTTCTACCACAAGAACAAGCGCAACAAATAAGATGTACTGGAAGTACTACTACAGTTTAATTAAAACCTGTAACGATATTCTTTCAATATTTGGTGACGATGTTACTAAACCTGCAGTAGGTGCTGACAGATGGGGACAAGCAAAAGCAGTAAGAGGTTATGCTTATTACAATTTGGCTATAATGTACTCTAAAGGGTATGATTTCCCAAAAGATTTATGCGTTCCAATTTACCATATAAAGAACACGAATGCTTCGGCAAAACAAAGCACCGCTAAGGAAGTTTTTGACTTTGCGAAAACCGATCTTGAAGCTGCTGTTGATGCGCTAAATAACTTCTCTCGTACAACTAAAGTTGAAGTTGATAAAAATGTTGCAAATGGTATTCTGTCGTACATTTACCTCACAACTGGCGATTATGATAAAGCTATTGCTGCTGCCGATCTTGCAACAGCGGGTTACAACTTAATGAGTGCTGCTGAGGTTACTGGAGGATTTGCAACAATCGCTATTCCGAGCTTAATGTGGGGTGTTGATATAACAAATGCAAACACGGGTTCGCTTGTAACCTTCTGGGGTCATATGGATGCTTATACCTATAGCTATGCCTATGCAGGTGCTATTAAGATGATGGATAAAAATATCTATGATCAAATTCAACCTAACGATGTTAGGAAATACCAGTTTTCTAGCACTAAACAAACTCCAATTTGGAAGTACTACGATGCAGGTCGTAAATCAGGAGGAGATAGGAAGTGGGAGAATGACATATTCTGGATGCGAGCAGATGAACTTTTCCTTGTAAAGGCAGAGGCACAGGCTAGATCTGGTAAAGGACCTGATGCGGTAATAACACTTCAGCAGCTGCTTGCCAAACGTGCAGCAACCGAAGGTACTGCAGGTGCTGTAGTAGGTGCTCCTTCTGGTATACCTGTCTACGATATGACCAATCCTCTCGAAGCAGTGTACCTTCAGTGGAGAATAGAGACATGGGGGGAAGGTAGAGGTTTAGCAACACTTAAACGTTTCCAAAAAACAGTTATAAGAGGTGCTAACCATTCAGAAAAACCAAACATTCCTGTTTCATACACGGACGAAAGGCTAACCTTTAAGATCCCAGAAGTAGAAGCAATCAACAATCCATATATCGAATAAGGATAACTCACTGATAAGTATAAAAAAGAGGACGTCTCAATTTTGAGACGTCCTCTTTTTTATCTACATATCTATAACCTACACCAAAGCACTCCCCGTCATCTCGGTAGGAGCAGCGATGCCCATGAGCTTAAGAATGGTTGGGGCGATGTCGGCTAGCTTGCCGTTTTTCACGCTCTTGATGTCGCCATCGATTACAATGAATGGAACGGGGTTCAGCGAGTGTGCGGTGTTTGGTGAGCCATCCTCGTTAACGGCGTTGTCGGCGTTTCCGTGGTCGGCGGTAATAAGTACGGTGTAGTCGTTGGCAATGGCAGCCTCTACGGTTTCCTTTACGCACTGGTCTACGGCCAATATGGCCTTGGTGATGGCGGTCATGTCGCCGGTGTGGCCTACCATGTCGCCGTTAGCGTAGTTAAGGGCCACAAAGTCTACCTCGCCCTTTTTGAGCTCGGCTACAATGGCATCCTTTACCCCGAAGGCGCTCATTTCGGGCTGTAGGTCGTAGGTGGCCACCTTAGGCGATGGAACGAGAATACGGCTTTCGCCCTCGTACTCGGCTTCGCGACCGCCGCTAAAGAAGAAGGTAACGTGCGCGTACTTTTCGGTTTCGGCAATACGAATCTGCTTCTTACCGGCCTTCGATACAATTTCGCCAAGGGTGTTGGTTACGTTATCCTTATCGTACAGGATGTGTAGCCCGTTAAATTTGGCATCGTATGGGGTCATGGTGTAGTAGTGCAGCGGGATGGTTTTCATACCAGCTTCGGGCATATCCTGCTGGGTAAGCACGAGGGTAAGCTCCTTGGCGCGGTCGTTACGGAAGTTGAAGAAGATGACCACGTCGCCCTCCTGGATGCTGCCCACTGGCTTGCCAGCGGCATCGACCTGAACAACGGGGTTGATAAACTCGTCGGTAACGCCAGCGTCGTACGACTGCTGAACGGCCTCTACCATGTTGGTGGTTGGGGTTCCAACACCGTTTACCATTACGTCGTAGGCCTGCTTAACGCGTTCCCAGCGCTTGTCGCGGTCCATGGCGTAGTAGCGGCCAATCATGGTGGCAATCTTGCCAGTCGATTTGGCTAGGTGCGCCTCTAGTGCCTCGATAAAGCTCTTTCCGCTTCGTGGGTCGGGATCTCTACCATCCATAAAGGCGTGGACGAAGGTTTTGTCGATGCCGTATGCTTTCGATATTTCGGTTAGCTTAAACAGGTGGTCCATCGAGCTGTGAACGCCGCCGTTAGACACCAAGCCCATTAGGTGAATCTGCTTGCCATTTTCCTTGGCGTAGCTGTAGGCGTTAACTATCTCGGGGTTCTCCATAATGGAGTTATCGCGACAGGCGATGTTGATCTTCACAAGGTCTTGGTACACCACGCGCCCGGCGCCGATGTTGAGGTGACCAACCTCGGAGTTACCCATTTGACCTTCGGGTAGGCCAACGTCTTCGCCACTGGTGAGCAGCTCGGCGGTTGGATACTTAGCCTCTAGGCTATTGATGAATTCGGGGTGGGCGTTGAAAATGGCATCTGCCTTATCGTGCTTTCCGTGGCCCCATCCATCGAGAATCATTAAGAGAACTTTCTTTCCCATGTTGTATGTGAATTTCTGTAATGTGAATTGCTCTAAAAATCAGGCAAAAATACCTCCAAAATTTGAGTTTTGAAAGTAACAGTTTCTACCAGCATTGGTTATAGGTGGTTTGGCAAAAAAGGTTAAAGTGGTGAGGCATTTGCCGATTTAGGTGCTAACCGTTGGCAATGGTGTGGTAGTTTTCTACTTTTAGAACCTAAATACAACCTTTTTATGCGACAACTACTGCTGGCCGTGCTGATGCTACTAGGCGGTTCGATACTTGCTCAAAAGGCTCCTGGCCGATGGGACGAGTCGTTGAATACGGCAAAGGATGCCACCTACCTTACTCCGATGGAGCGAGCCGTGATACTTGAGCTCAACAAGGCGCGAAGCAACCCCAAGCGTTACGCGATGGAGGTTGTTGCCCCAATGAGGAAGCGCTTTACCGACTCGAAGAGCGCGCTGATATACTACAATGCCGATAGCCTTCGGATTATGACCCAGGAGGGTGTTGCCGCCATCGACGAGTGCGTTAGGGTGATGGGCGATGCAAAGCCGCTTGGGCTGCTAACCCCGTCGAAGGGGATGAGCCGTGCCGCTGCCGACCATGTTACGGATCAGGCGCGCACCGGGAAAACCGGACACACCGGCAAGGATCGCTCGACCCCTTGGGATCGGATGAACCGCTACGGCCGCTGGCTGGGAACCTGTGGCGAGAATATCGACTACGGCAACCCCGAGGCGCAGGCTATCGTCATTAGCCTTTTGGTAGATGATGGCGTGCCCACTCGCGGACACCGAGCCAGCATACTAAACGAAAAGTTTCAGGTGGTAGGCGTATCCATCGGCTCGCATCCGAAGTACCGGTTTATGTGTACGATTGACTATGCGGGAGGGTATGAGGAGAGGAAGTAGGAGTTTAGGAGAAGTTATTTTAGAAGTTAAAGAATGGAGAAGTCAAAGAAGTCAAAGAAGTTAAACGAAGGTAGACGAAGTTATTTCAGAAGTTAAAGAATGGAGAAGTCAAAGAAGTTAAACGGAGGTAGACGAAGTTGTTTTAGAAGTTAAAGAATGGTGAAGTCAAAGAAGTTAAACGGAGGTAATCGGAAGTTATACTGAAGTTAAACGGAAGGCTGTTCAGAAGAAAAACGAAGTTATTCGTGGTTCGATGAAGTAGCCACTCAGCCTAAGGCAGGTCTTGAGTTTAATTTTTCGGTGTATTCCGTATCTCTGACTCTCTGTGTTGAATGCAGAATAGTTAGAAATCCGAAGCTATCTTAGCCGCTAAACGAATGGCAATGCCAAAAACCTCTTCAAAGTTGTCGTGTGTCCTCGTCTCACATCTCATATCTCAAGTCTCAAGTCTCAAGTCTCAAATCTCACATCTCATCTCTCCCCAATGATCCAAATCCAAAACCTATCGGTTAGCTACGGCGACGAGCAGGTAATTTCGAACCTGTCGTTTACTGCCCAAAAGGGCGAGAAGGTTGCGCTATCGGGGCCGTCGGGTAGCGGCAAGTCGAGTATCCTTAACCTGCTAATGGGTTTTGTGTACCCCTTTACCGGAACCGTTACCGTAAACGGCGTGGCGCTTGCCGCCGATACCATCAACCTGATTCGCCAGCAGCTGTCGTGGCTGCCGCAGGAGCTGTCGCTTAAGATCGACACCGTGGAGGAGCTGTTCTACTTCCCGTTTACCTTTCGCGCCAACCAGCAGTTGCGGCCATCGACCCCCGAGGTAGAAAAGGTATTTGCCGACCTGCTGCTCGACTTTTCACTACTCAAGAAGCCGCTCTCCGAAATATCGGGCGGGCAGAAGCAGCGGGTGGCACTGGCCTCGATCCTGCTGCTTAAAAAGGATATCCTGCTGCTCGACGAGCCCACCTCGGCACTCGATGCCGAATCGCGAGGGGCCATCATCAACCTAATAAAAAGGCTGGATGGCGTTACGGTGCTGGCCTCCACGCACGACGAGGAGTGGCTGGCGGCCATGGATACGGTTATCAACCTAAAAAAGTAAGCTATGGGAGTTCAAGATATTTCGTGGATCGATTTGGGCGTAGGCTACCTGCTGCTCATTATTCCGCTGTTGGCCTTTCGCTACTACCAAACGGGGCTGGTGCGCACCATGCTGGTTGCCATTGCGCGCATGACCGTGCAGCTGCTGCTGGTGGGAGCCTATCTGGGGGTTATCTTTCGGTGGAACAACGGCTGGATCAACGTGCTTTGGGTGGCGGTGATGATTGTTGTGGCCGCCTTTACGGTGGTTAAGCGTAGCGAGCTTAACCGCAAGCTGTTTGTGGTGCCGGTGCTGGTTGCCATTGCCGCCAGCGTGCTGCTGGTGGATCTGTACTTCCTGGGCGTGGTGGTGCGGCTCGACTTCGTGTTCGATGCCCGCTACTTTATACCCATCACGGGGATGCTAATTGGCAACTGCCTTTCGAATAACATCGTGGCGCTAAACACCTACTACCACAGCATCACCCGCGAGCAGACGCTTTACCGCTTTTCGCTGGCCAACGGCGCCACTCGGGGCGAGGCGCTGGCCGGATTTATGCGCGATGCGCTGCGCAAATCGCTTAACCCAACCCTCGCCACCACGGCGGTTGTTGGGCTGATATCCCTTCCGGGGATGATGACCGGTCAGATTCTTGGCGGCTCGAATCCCGAGGTGGCCATCAAGTACCAAATTATGATTATGATCACCATCCTGGTGTCGACACTCATGACCGTAATCCTTTCCATTGTAATCTGCAACCGGTTTGTGTTCGACGGGTATGGGATGATGAGGAAGAAGTAGGGGGGCTTTGATGAAGAAGTTATTTCAGAAGTTATTTCAGAAGTCAAAGAAGTCAAAGAAGTCAAAGAAGTCAAAGAATTTAAACGGAGGTAAACGGAAGCTATACTGAAGTTAAACTGAAGGCTATTCAGAAGAGAATGGAAGATGATTTTGCTAAGCGTAGGTTCTGCCTACGCTTTTGCTATTTCAGGCCTTTGGCCGTTACTCAGTGGCCTTGGTAAATTGGTATTGTGGAGGTGTTAGGCTAGGAGGAAGGCCAAAACCCGGCGAAGCTCTCTTCTCGGCAAGAGAGGCTGTCGGGAACTCCGGCGAAGCTCTCTTCACGGCAAGAGAGGCTGACGGGAAACCCGGCGAAGCTCTCTTCACGGCAAGAGAGGCTGACCTGAACTCCGGCGAAGCTCT
>CAXYUU010000095.1:0-9866 GCA_964292015.1 uncultured Acetobacteroides sp. | reverse complement strand
TGCCGGTGTTCTGATGCTACTTTGCTACTAAATCGTTTGCCATCATTCTATTATTATACTGCTGAAGAACGGCCTTCATCTTACTTTCGTAACGAGTAATGTCGACCTTGCCTAGGAGGTTGTTTTTAAGGGTAGGATCTTTTTTGTAGTCGTACACCTGTAGTATTTTTTTGCCATCGAAGTAGATAACCAAATCGCCCATCATAAACTGGTAGGCATCGCCAATGTAGTTAATCACGTAGGCATCCTCCTTTTTGTCGAACAGGTTGGTGCCAAACGATACGAAGGGTTTTTGGAAGCCTAAATAGCTTAGCAACGTGGGCATAATGTCGATTTGCTGTGCCAAACGGTTGTCTACTCCTTTTAGCGAGCCGTCGGGGGTGTAAAATATAAGTGGGATGGCAAAGGCGTTTACGTTGGTCTTGTACTCGCTATGTACCGGCGTTATGCTATGGTCGGCGGTAATCACAAATACGGTATTCTTAAACCAAGGCTGGTGTTTAATGCTGTTAAAGAAGAGTCTTAACGAGTTATCGGTATATCCCACGCAGTGATGGAGAGGGATTTTACCTTCGGGAAATACTCCTTCGTACTTAGCAGGTACCTTAAAGGGGTGATGTGAGGATACGGAGAATAGCGCGGTAAAGAATGGCTTCTTCATTTGTCCCATTTGGGCTCCCCAATACTTCATAAACGGTTCGTCCCAAATTCCCCACATACCATCGAACTCGGCATCGTTGTTGAATTCGGTTTTTCCGTTATACTTTTGGAAGCCTGCCAGCTTGCTAAACGCGAGAAAGCCCATCGAACCGTTGGGTGCGCCGTGAAAGAATGAGGTTTCGTATCCCTCGCCTCCTAAGAGGCTGGCCAGCGAGTTTACCTTGTTGGTAGAATACTCCGATACCACGTAGGGTTGTACCAGCGCCGGAAGCGAGGCTAGTACCGAAGGCATTGCATCAATAGACTTTCGACCGTTGGCAAATGCGTTGGGGAATACCAAGCTGCTCCGTGCAATGGAATCGAGGAAAGGAGTATACCCCTTGTAGTGCCCTCCATCGAGGTGCTTGTTAAACTCGCCAAAGTGTTCGCGGGCAAAACTCTCCAGAATTATTACCACCACATTCTTTTTTTGCGCCACAGCGGGTGTGCTATACCTCATAACGGGGTTAAACTCCTTTACCAGCTCGGCCTCCGAGGGGTAAAAGCTCATTTTGGTAAACGACTTGTTGTTGAACGTACGTATCAAACAGAAGGGGGTGTTTACCACAATGTTTACCTGCTCGGCCGACTGCACGTACTCGCCAGCATTGCTAATGGTGATAGGACGCGTGCTGTGCTTAAAGTCTCCACGAATACCGGCAACGGTAAATGCGCTAAAGATAAGCAGCATGGTTAGCGCAAACGGGTAGGCAAAGTACCATTTGGCTATAGGGGTGGGCTGAGGCTTTGGTTTTCGGGTTAGGAAAACGAGTGCAGCAACTAGGGCTCCCCATATAATGTATACGTACCAGTAGTCGATCATGAATCGGAACGATAGCGACACCATGTTATCCTCATTTTTGAGAATTTCGTATACCGTAGCGGTGGTTCGTTTCAAAATAAAAGGGTAGTACTTAAAGTCGAGCGCGTTTAGCGCCAGTCCGGCCGAGTTGATGATGATAAACCACCAGCGTAAAAACGTTTGAAATCCGTTGCGAAACTTCCAGGGGTGGGGAAGGATGTACAGCAGCATGTATGCCGCGTTGAGGTATAGCAATCCGGCAATATCGAACTTTACACCGCCTCGCATCATGGTCATTAAATCACCAAAGGCCACGTTGGGGAATAGCGCCAGGTTAAACGCGTAGAATAGCAACCTGCATATAGCGTATAGGAATAGTAGAACCCCAAACTGGTACATCAGCACCACGTACTCGTTCTCGAACCAGCTTTTATTGAACCAACTCTTTTTCATCAGTAGTATTCGTAATAGTAAACGACTGGCAAAATTAGAATTATAATTGGGAATGATGTCGTAAACAAAGCTGCAAGAAATTTCTTGAGTAAAGCCGGATAGTTAAAAGGAAACTTGGCTCTCGAACGAATAGGTTGCGGCATGTATTATATGTGGCTAACGTACACATCTGCGGAAGCTGTGCCGTCAAAGTTAACGATGCTAAATCGCCCTACGCCGATAAAAAAAAGGCTGCCTCGAAAGAGGCAGCCTTACTATATTTTTCTTTTGAAAAATTAGAAGTTAAAAGTATATCCTGCGTTGATTTGAAGAAATTTAAAATCGCTAGTGGCAACATGGTAGCCAGCACCTATATTAAACTTCCCGAACTTAACACCACCTTCTAAAGCATAGCCAAACTCAGAATCACCCTCTTCAGGTTTGTAGAAACCTAAATTAACTCCTAAGTATGGACGAAGACCTGATTCGGTAAAGGTATAAACACCTTTAGCAAGGAAGGCTGTCATTTTCAAATCTGCTGAGCCGATTACATCGTCAATTGTACCAAAACCTGGAATAGTTACATCGATTGTTTTTCCAGGTAACGATAAGTAGTTAATCTCTACACCAGCAGCAAATTTCGATGTGAAGTTGTAGGTTCCATTAACGAAACCATTAAAGCCAGTTTTGAAGTAATCTGAAGCATCACCAGTTGGCAATGTTAAACCGCCGCCTACTCCGATGTTCCATTTTTTGTCCTGAGCGTTTGCGAATGATGCGGTGGCTACCACAACAGCAAGAATTAATAGTAATTTTTTCATTTTGATAAATTAATTGGTTGAAAATTTCTGTGACATTTTCGGTGTAAAAGTAACTTTTTTTTAAAATGGTATGCAAGGAGTTGTTTAATTTTGGCTAGCTTAATAGAATCGGCATCCCTTTGTGTATAAAGGCTACCTGCTTACGATCTCTTTTTCAGCAGGGTTAGTACATCCTATTCCTTAGAGTTATACTTAGCTAAGCATCCTTATTGCAGTCCTGATTTTGGCTCTATTTATGTTCTTTTTTTGGGTGTAGTCCTGTTTAGCAATAGGTAGTGGCAGCAGCTTATCTGCTTGTGTAGTCAGCTATAATAGTAGGCACATCCGCTTTTTCTACTTCCAGCTTATGCGTTGTTTTACAGGCTTTACTGTAGCTTTATGTGGCAACCAGCTGCCGTTATGAGGTAGGTATTGCTGTTTCGAGTAAATTACAGCCTCGAATGTGGCAAAACAAACTTGTTTAAACGAGTAAAAGGTTGTGATTGGGCAAAAAAAAGCTGTTTTGTGCAATCTAACTCTGTGATTTGGTAAAACAAAGCTGTTTTGTTAAATCACAGAGTTAGATTTAACAGATTAAGTTTTATTTGTTAAATCACAGTGTTAGATTTAACAGAAAAGCTCTGTTTTGTGCAATCTAACACTGAGGATTGGTAAAAACAAAGCTGTTTTACTAAATTACAGAGTTATATGCTTTAAAAAAATATTTTTCAGCGCAATAAAAGGCCTTAGAAGTGGTTCTACCTATGGTATAGTGGAAAAATTTGGAATAAGTGATTTTTCACTAAAAAAAAGGTGGTGAAAAGTGGAATTTTTAACTACGGTGATTTATATTGCACTTGTAATTTAAAATATTTCGATATGAAGATTAAGACTATTCGGTTGTATAACCTACGGGTTGTTGAGCTACTTGCCTTTCTTAAGCATATTAATCCATCTCTATTGCTGCTTACTGCGGGTAATGCTAAGCTTAAACGGTTGGTCGAGGGGCTGTCTAAAACTACGGTGGCGCTCTCTGTCGCGCAGAACCGCGGATCGTTTAAGGGTGAAACCAAATCGGTGAAGCAGGCAGGCAAACGAAGAACCGAAAGCCTTAAGCTCTTCTGTAAATTTGTCGATGCCTTTTCGCATAGCGACAATCCAACGGTAAAAGAGCAGGCAACCCTACTACTTGCGGCAATTAAAAAGGAAAAGCCACACTTCACGGGTTCGAATCAAAATGGGCAAACCGGAGGTGTTAATGGGTTAAACTCACTTTTTACCACCGATAGCCGTTACACCGAATCGCTAGCTGCTTTAGCCGCTAAACCACATTGGGACAAGGTAATGCTTGCCGATGAAAGCTATGATGGTACGTATATTAACCGTATCGATGTTAAGGCAAGCGCAGAAGGTACCGAATCGGCAACGGAAATTGGCAGGAAGGCCTGCTCCGAATGTAAGGTCATATTCGAGATGGTAGATAGCCTTTACAATGTGGAGGAAAAGCCTGAATTACTCAGCGTAATAACTAAAATTAACATCGAAATAGATGCTGTAATGGTTGTTGTACATAAGCGCGAAAGCGAAGCCGAAAAGGAGAAGGAGGAGAAGCGGTTGAAGCGCTTAAAGAAGCAAGAGGAGAAAAAGTTAAAGCTGGCCGCCAAGAAAAAGAAGGACGGAGAAAAACCGAAGGAAGAATAGTTTAACGGACTGTCATAAATATTACAGATTGATTTTTACGCCCTCTTATCCGCGATGGACTGGAGGGCATTTTTTTGAGGCGGCAGCATATTGTGGCCAATGGTACGTATGCGGTTAACCATCTGCCGATTATTTGGTGCGGTTATACTTTATTATCGGAGGTTCCGTGCGTAGCTATCGAAACCGTTACTCCATTTTGCCCTGCTGTAGCATCGGTATTCTAGGTGAACTTTTGCGCTGTCCTTTATATCCTTCGGGATGATAGCTTACCTGTACGTTTTGCCATTTACTGGTGTTCGATATGTCAAAAAAAAACACCCACGAGCCTTCGCGGGTGGGTGTTTTGCCCGAAATAGCTCCTTTTACTTCTCGAATCTCATTTTAAAGTCGTTTCCTGTAGGGTTTTGGAATGGCGAGAGCTTAAACTCGGGCAGCACCGACCAGAAATGCTCGAGCAAGGTGGCTTTAAGGTTCTCGAAATCATTCGACTCCTTCTTTTTCGAGAAGCAGATGTACTCCACCGGTACTCCTTTATCTAAAGTGGGCTGGTAGCGTACTAGCAGCGTTAGATCGAGGTTAATATCGGGGTTATGGCGTAACGACAGCTCCACGTAGTTGCGAAAAATGTTGAGGTTCGACGGACGAACACCCATTGAAATGCCCGGCTCGTTGTTACCGGCTAAAATTTCCTCCTGCAGCGTTGCCCTAATATTGGCAAGGTAGTCGCGAAGTAGCGGAAACTTATCGAGCTGGTCGAGCTGCTCATCCGAGCAGAGGCGTACGGTATTTACATCAATAAAGATGCTATTCTTTAGCCTACGGCCCTCGGCCTGCTCCATACCCCTCCAATTTTGGAATGTTTCCGAAACCAGCGAGTAGGTTGGAATAGAATTGATGGTAAAATCCCAGTTCTGCACTTTTACAGAGGTTAGGCTAATGTCCATTACCTTTCCATCGATGTTGCGGTTGGGCATTTCGATCCAGTCGCCTATTTTAACCAGGTCGTTGGCCGAAAGCTGAACCGAGGCAACCAATCCTAGTATGGTATCCTTAAACACCAACATCAGCACAGCGGCAAATGTTCCTAAACCGAAGAGAATTTTTGCAGGATCCTTATCCGCGAGTATGCCCACAATAACAATAATGCCGAAGAAGTAGGCAATGATTTTACCCACCTGAATGTAGCCTTTTATGGAGCGATCCTTGGCCATGTCGGTGGTGTTGTACATGTCGTTAGCCGCGGAAAGGAAGGCGTCGAATGTCCAAACGAGCACGAATACCGAATATCCCTTTAGTAGAACCTGAATGGTTTCGTAGTAGGTGCTGCTAAAGTCGTCGAGGGCAATCTCGAATAGGTAGTAGGCTATAATAACCGGTATCAGGTTGCTGATACGCTTAAACACCTTACGCTCCACCAAAAAATCGTCCCATAGCGATTTGGTGCGCTTGGTAATTTGGTGGATTATCTTTAGAACAATGGCGTCGGTTAGCTTTTTTGCGATGTAGGTTATCAGCAAAATGATGATGACGCTCGACACAACCCGCGTAAACATGATAATGCTTTCGGGAACACCCCAGCTTAACAGGAGATGTTGAAACTTATGAATAAGGTGCTCTCCTTCATGTGTGGCAATTTGCGCCTGTTTTTCTAGTGAATTCATAGTGTGCAAGTTGTTTTTCTTCGGCTTGATGTAACCCGTATGCTACGCTTTTATTTATGTCTAAAGATGGTTGCGTGTGGTTCCATATTTTTTTACATTTAGACTCTCTACAAAAATATCAAAATGAAAAGAATCTCAGCTATTCTCCTGTTTATTTGCATCTTTTTAACGCCAAAACTTCAGGCGCAGGATGCTTTCGGTACCTACTTTACCGATAAATCGCTCCGAATCGATTTCCTTTTGGCCGGCGATGCAGCATCTCAGCATGTATTTATTGATAAGTATTCCGAAGAACCTATTTGGGCCGGAACGCATACCAATTTAGTGTCACCTTTCGAATATGGCGAGTATCTTTTCAAAGCTTTCGACCAGGCAACCGGTAAGGAGATATATAAGGTAGGCTTTAGCACGCTATTTTTCGAGTGGCGTTCCACTGCTGAGGCTAAGCTGCTGCCCCGTGCATATTCGCAGGTGGTAACCATGCCGTTTCCAAAGGCTTCCGTAAATGTTGAATTCTACGAGCGCAACCGGGCTAATGGTCAGTGGGTTTCGTTGCTCAAAACCTCAGTCGATCCAGCCAGCATGTTTATTAGCCGCGAGGCAAAACCAAGCAATCCGAGGGTAAAAATACTAGATAATGGTTCGCCAGCAAGTAAGGTGGATATGGTTTTTGTTGCCGAAGGGTATACCAAGGAGCAAATGCCCAAATTCGAGAAGGATGTTCGCGAAATGGTCGACTACATGTTCCAACGCGAGCCGTATAAGTCACGTAAGACCGATTTTAATGTGTGCGCAGTTATGGCACCCTCCGAAACGGCTGGTCCTGATAATCCCGGCAAGGGATACTGGAGCCGCACGCCTCTTGCTTCGACCTTTTACACCTTTGGAACCGATCGCTACCTTACCACATCGGACTATAAGGCGGTTCGCGATGCAGTTTGGGATGTACCAACCGATGCCATCTTTATTTTAACCAATACCGATGTGTATGGTGGTGGTGGAATTTATGGCTACTACGCAATGGCTTCGTCGGACAACAAGTTTAAGGGCGAGGTAATGATTCACGAGTTTGGCCATTCGTTTGCCGGCTTAGCCGACGAGTACTTTGGATCCGAAACGGCCTACGAAGACTTTTATAACCTAAAGGTGGAACCTTGGGAGCCCAACATTACCACCTTGGTAAACTTCGATGCCAAGTGGAAGAAGCTGCTGCCCGCAAAAACGGCTATTCCAACAATTGCTGAGCCCGATAAACCCCGCGTGTTGGGCGTATACGAGGGTGGTGGATACATGGCAAAGGGTATTTACCGTCCAATCGACAAGTGTCAGATGCGTGTTAATACGAAGGATGGCTTTTGTCCTGTTTGTCAAGATGCCATTTCGCGCATGATCGACTTTTACGTGAAGTAGGGAGTAGTGAATAGGGAGAAAAGAGAAGCGAGAAGGCGTGCGCAAGCCCTTCTCCCTACTTCTTACTCCCTATTCCCAACTCTCTTCTACACGTTATTTCGCTTAAGGTGAGCATATCGGTAAACACTACCGTCAATTATCTGTTCTTTACACAGAATTATTCAAAACAAGGAGCTATTTTTGGCTCGCATTTAGAATTTGAATAGATAGTACCTCCTATTGGGGCTCAATCGAAAAGGGAATGGTTATGTTTTTCCCAACTGTAAAGGATTTGAACTGATGAAAATGAATAGCTTAAGCATTAATACTCCGCTCGAACAGGTAAACGAAATGGTTAAGAATACGCTGGTGGATAACTTGGGTATTCTATTTACAAAAGTAGAAAAGGGAAGAGTGGAGGCCACCATGCCGGTAGACCATCGTACCATTCAACCAGCTGGAATTCTTCATGGAGGAGCCACCATAGCCCTTGCCGAAACGGTTTCGGGACTTGGATCGACGCTGCTAATTGATTTTGAAACGCGCGATACCCGGGGCATACAGCTTAGCACAAACCACATTTCAAGTGCCCGCGAAGGGGAAGTGCTTGGCATTGCAACCATTGTACATCAGGGCGAAACCACCCATATTTGGAATGTCGATGTTTTTCAGGGCGAACGATTAATCTCGTCTATCCGTGTTACCAATATGATTATTCAGCGTCGATAATGCCAATTGTTCCAACTCAATATGCGCATCTGTTAGACAAGCTTGTTTCTCGTGGTGTTGCCTTTGCCTGTTACTTTTTGCCCTTTAGCAGCAAGCCAATGCTGGTTGTTGAAGAGGGTCAACCTGCAGAGTTCACCTCTTTTTCCGAGCTAAATGGGACAGAAGGCTTTGCATTTGCCCCATTTACGATTAGCGAAGGTACACCGTTGCTGCTCTTTCAATCGAAAAACATCTATAGCGGCTTTGCCGATGGTATTACTATTCCAAAAGGAGAGGTGGTTTCTACAGAGCTTAATTCCGATCATTCTACCTCCCAAATAGTATATGAGGATACCTTTAACCAGTTTATGGAGCAGCTTCATACTGGGCGTTTTTCCAAGCTGGTTCTTTCGCGTAAGCTGATAGTAACTCAGATCAATCCGAGTATCGGCGAAGTATTCCTTAGCACCAACGAGGCCTACCCATCGGCGTTTACCTACTTGGTAAATGCCCCCAAAGCGGGATTGTGGTTAGGGGCAACACCCGAACTTTTGCTAAAAGGGACTGGTGGTAACTTTCAAACGGTGGCACTTGCGGGTACCATGCCGGTTTCCTCTGCTGGTTCTGAGTATATTTGGAACGATAAGGATCGGGAGGAGCAGCAAATGGTGGTCGACTACATATCCGATCGGCTTACTTCTTGTGGCGTAAGCTCTATTGATAGAGGGGTGCCTATTACGGTTCGAGCCGGGAATGTGGTACACCTAAAAACTACGTTTAAGTTTTCGACAGACAGCGTGGGGGTGGGCAATTTGGTTAGTACGCTACATCCAACGCCCGCAATTTGTGGTATTCCAAAGGAGGATGCGCAGCGGTACATCATCGAAACTGAGAAGCATAACCGCGAGTACTATACCGGGTTTGCCGGCGTAATTAGCACAACCAGCGAAACCGAATTATACGTAAATTTGCGTTGTATGAAAGTCGAACAGCAGCAGCTTTCGCTTTTTGCAGGTGGTGGCATAACCGCTAAATCGGTGGGCGAGAGGGAGTGGATGGAAACCACCCACAAGCTACAGACCCTCCTTACAATTATCGAAGCAGAAGATTAAATGTATTCCAATAAAAAAAGCATTCAGCAGCTCCTCGCACTCATGGTAGAGCATGGTATTACCGATGTGGTTCTTTCGCCAGGTTCGCGTAATGCTCCGCTTATCCATACCTTTACTCAACATCCTAGCTTTACCTGTCACACCATTGTCGACGAGCGTAGCGCTGCCTACTTTGCCTTGGGATTGATACTAAAGCTGCAAAAACCAGTTGCGGTTTGCTGTACTTCCGGCACGGCACTGCTTAACTATAGCTCGGCAACCGCAGAAGCATACTACCAAAAGCTTCCGCTAATGGTAATCTCTGCAGATCGTCCTGCTCATTGGGTAGGACAGGCCGATGGGCAAACGATTAACCAGAAAAATGTGCTTGCCAACTTTGTGAAGCGTAGCGTTACGCTTCCCGAGGTGCAAAATTCCGAAGATTTATGGCTCTGTAACCGGTTGGTAAACGAGGCGCTTATTGCCCTTACCCGTATCGATGCTGGGCCAGTACATATAAACATACCTCTTGCCGAACCGCTTTACGAGTTTACAGAGGATAGTATTCCGCAGGCTCGTAAAA
>CAXYUU010000094.1:0-9926 GCA_964292015.1 uncultured Acetobacteroides sp. | reverse complement strand
AACTAATAATTGTTGGAAACCTTTTTTTATAGACACACTTTTTTGGACGGTATCGCAGCCTCCGAACAACTCGGATTAAGCCTCTTGCATGTTGACCCATTAGTTACATTAACCTAAAAAAAGCGGCAGGTTATATAACCAACAAAGGATGCCCCCTTGCGGAGGCATCCTTTGTTTTATAAATGCTATGAGCAAACTAGTAAACCCTGCTTGCGGTTATAATATCCTCCAACTTCAATGTTTTACGGGTAAACTCGAAGGTACACCTCTGAAAACTATCGGTTGGCCAGCCTTTCCAAAGAAAACTATTACCTTCCTCATCCCTAAGATTGTAATAAGCTTTGGTAGCATTATCAAACGTCCAGATCATGGTATCCTTACCTTCGAAAGATATTGACACATTCACAAATTTATGGTAGATAATTTCCTCTAAAAAGCTAGAACTCACCCCAAATATTTTAAGAACATCTATAAGAGCACCTCCTCCGAGTTTAGTCGAAGCTAACAATCTAGGCTCAACCGTAAAATGGTCAACCTGTCCACTACCCACATAAAAATCTCCTCCGTCAAGACGTAGATGCGCATAGTCAAACGCCTTCCCTATCTGATCCCTAATAGAAGACCACTTCGAGCCCCCGTAAACGAGGTAGGTAAACATTGGTCCCATAGAACCAATCATCTCAGCCTTGTCATTAAGCTGTATGGCATTAACAAAAGGGTAGTTTAAACTTTTCGTGATATCAATATTTTGCTCATCGGTTGCCCGGGTGAGTACCCAGTTACCCTGCATCTGCTGCTTGGTAGGGGTGTTCAGTAAGTCATTAAGCTCGCAGCTGGTAAACGATACCGCAGCTAGCGCGATAATAAAAAGTCGCTTAAATAAGTTCATCTAATAGTAATTTGTGGTTTGCCACCACGCACCGCTAGGTGCATGGCAATTTCAATTATAAAATAGCGGAATCAGACAGCTTCGTTCGGCCAATTTGGCTTGGATGCCTTTCGGTACCACACCAACACTACAGCCTCTAGGCCATCGTAATGCACATCGGCATTGCCCCCTACTTTAGTGAAAGCAAAGGTAAATATTTGAGCCAAATATCAAACCCGCAGCAGCCTAGCCCGACAACATTACCGAAAAAAAAGCCACCAACCCTCCTCGTTTAGCCCGCTATCCTCCGAAAAAAACAAAAAAAGGCCACCCACATGCAGGGTAGCCTCATCGGGTAGCAAGGTCGGCTATCCTACCTCATGGGTTTGCCAAACTCCTGCGACCAGTACTTGCCATCGCGGGCAACGCCCATTTCGGTAAAGGTAGCGTTCATGATATTTTTGCAGTGCCCCTCGCTAGCCAGCCAGCCATCCATCACCGCCCTTTCGGAGGTGTAGCCCATGGCAATATTCTCGCCCCAGGCCTGCCATATGTAGCCGAGGCGGGTAATGCGGTCGCCTGCCGACGAACCGTCGCTACCGGTATGGTCGAAGTAGCTATTCTTGGTCATATCCTGGCTATGCACCAGCGCGGCCTGCTCGAGGAGGCTATTCCACGTAACCGGATTTACGGGTGGCATAGGAGTCGATCCGCAGCTGCATCCGGTTGTCCGTACGGCGTTTACCATTTGTAGGATGGCCGCCTTATCTACCGTAGAGGTGCCGGGGGTTGGTGCTGGGGGATTTGTGGTGGCCGTGCCAGGGGAAACAACCGCCTCCTCCTTTGTACAGCCTATAAATGCTGCCAATAACAGCATCAGTATTACGACCTTTTGCATGAGCTCCGATTTAAAATTTCCTAAATGTACTAGAAGCCCCAACATACGCTGCTACTTTTAAGCCTATTTAGGCAACATTCGCACTCTATACATGTATGGTAAGCGAAATAGATGGTAATAACCCAGCCCTCCATATGGTATCACGACACGCGACACAAGAGCTGAAAGTCGGCGAAGCCAATCACGAATACCACCCAAAATAGCCGTATAGGCTTTCAAATATAGATGGCGAAACCCTCGTGATACGTGCGTCGTGATACCATTTGGGCTAAGTAGCGACAACAGATAACGCCCGCCATAAAAAAACCCACAAGAGACCTTCGCGGTTTCTTGTGGGAGGACGGACTATAAACCTAAAGTTGACCTATCTAGGATTAGTTCAGTAGTAGTAATTCGCGATACTTTGGAAGAGGCCAAAGCTCATCGTCGATTAGGGTTTCCAGCTTGTCGATATGGTAGCGGATCTCCTCAAAGAATGGAAGCACCTTAAAGTAGTAGGCATCGGCCTTCTCCTCGAGCTCCTCGATGTTGTTGGCCACCTTACGCTCTTCGATCATTTCGTTCACCTTGTTACGAATTACCATAACGTGCTCCGAAATTTGCTTTAGCGTTTCAATTTGAGGCAGCGAGTACGACTGGCTCTCATCCCCAAAGATCTCCTTCATACCCCTCAGATTTTCGATAAGGGTATTCTGGTATTTAACAGCCGTTGGAATGATGTGGTTGATGGCCAAATCGCCCAACAGGCGCGACTCAATCTGAATTTTCTTCTCCATAGCCTCCAAACGGATGTCGATGCGGGAGTGGATTTCGGGAATGCTTAGTACGCCAAACTCCTCGAATAGGGCAACCGACTTGGGATCGAGAAATGCCTTAAACGCAGCAGGAAGATCGGGGATGCTGGAAAGTCCACGCTTAGCCGCCTCAACGACCCACTCCTGACTGTAACCGTTCCCCTCGAAGCGAATCTTCTTACAGTCTACAATAATTTGGCGAAGTACCTGTAGGATGGCCTCATCCTTCTTCAGGCCTGTTTTTTCGATAATGGCATCTACCTCCTTCTTAAACTTCACCAGCTGCTGGGCAACAGCGCTGTTTAGCACTAAAAGTGGCGAGGCCGTATTGCTCGACGAACCCACGGCACGGAACTCAAACCGATTTCCGGTAAAGGCAAAAGGCGAGGTACGATTACGGTCGGTATTATCTAAAAGGATGTCGGGGATACGGCCAATGTCGAGCTTAATCTCCGTCTTTTCGTCGGGCGAAAGCTTCTTGTCCGAAATTCGCTCCTCAATTTGGTCGAGGATGGCCGAAAGGGTTGATCCCAAGAAAACCGACATAATTGATGGAGGAGCCTCGTTGCCACCTAAACGGTGCGAGTTGGAGAAGCTGGCAATGCTGCTGAGCAGCAAAAGCGAATGCTCATCAACCGCCTTCATGGTGTTGATGAGGAAGGTCAGAAACTGAATATTGGTTTTAGGGGTTTTCCCTGGCGATAGCAGGTTAACACCCGTATTGGTAATCATCGACCAGTTGGCATGCTTGCCCGAACCGTTAATTCCCTTAAATGGCTTTTCGTGGAATAGCACACGAAGCTTGTGGCGACGGGCTACGCGGTGCATCACGGTCATCAGAAGCAGGTTGTGGTCTACTGCCAGGTTAGCCTCTTCGAACATTGGCGCACACTCGTACTGGTTTGGGGCTACCTCGTTATGACGGGTCTTCAACGGAATTCCGAGTCGGTACGATTCCACCTCAAAGTCTTCCATAAACGACTTAACCCTATCGGGGATTGATCCGAAGTAGTGATCCTCGAGCTGCTGATCTTTTGCCGAGATGTTGCCCATTAGGGTACGCCCGGTAATCATGAGGTCGGGACGTGCAAGAAACAGCCCTTCATCGACAATGAAGTACTCCTGCTCCCATCCGAGGGTGACGTTAACCTTGCTAACGTCCTTATCGAAGTACTGACAAACTTCCGAAGCGGCCTTGTCGAGTGCGGTAAGCGATTTAATATGTGGCGTTTTAAAGTCTAGCGCTTCGCCAGTATAGGCAACAAAAATAGTAGGTATGCAAAGCGTTCCTTCGAGTACAAAGGCCGGAGACGATGGATCCCAAGCGGTATACCCACGAGCTTCGAAGGTGTTACGGAGGCCTCCGTTCGGAAAGCTCGATGCATCTGGCTCCTGCTGAACAAGCATCGACCCCTTAAAGGCTTCTACCGATCCGCCATTCCACAAAGGTTCGAAGAAAGAGTCGTGCTTTTCGGCAGTTGAATCGTTAAGCGGCTGAAACCAGTGGGCGTAGTGCGTTGCACCGCGATCCATTGACCAAGCCTTCATCCCTGCTGCAATTTGATCGGCCACCTTGCGATCGATCCGACGTCCTTCTTCTACAGCGTCGACTACAGCATCGTATGCCTCAATGGCAAGATACTGGCGCATCTTTGCGCGATCGAATACATTTTCGCTGAAATACCTTGAAATATTCTCGGTACTTGGAGAAAACCGCTCTGCTTTTTTGTTTACTAATTCTGATAATGCTCTAAAACGAAGTGTTGCCATAGCCTTAATTTTAAGTACAGGCTCCAATATTACGACTTTTCCATAAACCGACCGGTTTTTACCGTCATTGTTTTCTGTTTTTAGCATTTTTTACGCCTACACCCCCAGCATTGACCAGCCAACGAGCATAACAAACACCACAAATGGCGGAACACCCCCTATTTCATTCAAAAACATTGCCCTTTACAATATCTGACAACACTACATGCCAACATATTTCAAACCAGCGATTTCATACATTCTAAAAAAAGCATAGAAAAATTCCCATTTAAAGCATTCTCTACCATTTTATAGGACTTACAATCGACAAATAGCGCCACTCCAAAACAAAGCAGCCAAAGCGGAAAGCATCACCTCCAGACTTTTCAATCGTACGTTTGCCCCACGCCACAGCGCAACTAGCGCTAAGCAGGCCTATCGAGCTTAAACCGCAAACGCAACATCCCATTAGCAAAATCGGACGACAGCAACCGAAACGCCCCTATCTCCTTGGTCGACGTCACGTGCGGACCAATACAGGGACAGCTATCGAAATCGCCAATATCCACAATTCGCAACGTATCGCCGGCATCATCGGGCAACCTCGACAGGTCGAACAGTGTTTCGGCCTCCTGCCTATTCATAAACCGCTCCTTCACCGCCATATTCAACCCAATAACCCGGTTTACCTCATCGGCAATGGCCTGCTCTTCAACAGCCGTTAAGCTTCGTCCAAAATGGTAATCGCACTTCGACTTCTTTTTTTCGAGATGGTTGCTAAACGAGCGCCCCCCTCCAAGCATTCTCACCATCACCTGATTCAGAATATGCTCGGCGCTATGCATCTGCGGATCGTAATTTTTTTCGCTTGACATACGTATGATTTTTTACGAAGTTCGCATTTTTTCGAACTTGCCGATAGTAAAAAGGCGGCCAACCCTTCCCAACATTACCACTTCGACCGCATCTCTCAAGCTTAAACCAAACGGCCATACCAGCCAATTCAATAGCACGCTCCTTATACACGGTACATCGCCATAATTTACCTCTAACTTTTCCGTATAAAAAAGCGAACTATTTAAAGGAAATAATACCTTTGAGATCGGGTAAGATTACGAAAAGAAATTTGGCTGTTGGTTTACATACTAAAGTTAAGGTCGGAATACATTTCAACCCTATACTTTTTTATAGATGAACCTAAAAAAAAGCGACCGCAGAGAAGTGGACGCTTTTTTGTTTTAACCCCTCTATCTAAGTGCTAGATATCCTAATTCTTTACCTATATTAGAATGCTTTTTTGAAGTAAACCTTCGTAGAAATGATAAAACGACTATTACTAGTTGCAAGCATTTTATTTTCAAGTATTTTCGCCAACGCCGAGAGCTACAGAAATGTATCGGTAAGCTTGCTAACTGTATCACCAGGAACAGAACTTTACTCGCTTTTTGGGCACAGCGCCATACGTATTCAAGATCCACTTAATGGTATCGACATTGTATACAACTATGGAACCTTCAATTTCGACACCCCAAACTTCGGATTGAAATTCCTATCGGGACGCCTCGACTACATGCTTGCCCAGAATACCTACAGCCAGCTATACCAAAGCGCCCTATGGGAAGAACGCTCGATGCAGGAGCAGGTACTCAACCTTACCGACGACCAGAAAAAGAAGATAATATCGCTACTCGACCAAAACTACCTTCCCGAAAACCGATTCTACCGCTACGCATTTCTCGACGACAACTGTGCCACCCGCATTAGGGATGTGGTCGAAAATGGCTTGACCGACAGCACCGTCTTCAGCCAAGCAAAAACCAGCTACCCCAAGCTAACCTACAGGCAGCTACTGGGGAAATTCCTCACCAGCTACCCCTGGGTTAGCTTAGGTATAGACCTTGCCATTGGCCTCCCTGGTGACAAGGAGACGGGAAACCGGGAAAAAATGTTTCTTCCTGAATATATGCGACAAGTTTTTGCGGCCAGCCAGCTTAAAAACGGAGAGAAGCTGGTAAGCGAAACCCGCCCGCTGCTCACCGATATCAAGGAATCATACGAAACGGTAAACTTTATTACCCCAATTTCCATATTCTTCGCGATGCTTACGCTATCGCTAATAGGCTTCTCCTCGAAACCATTCTCCCGCATTTTCAGCTCGGTCTTCTACTTTGTACTCGGCATACTAGGCATCGTACTTACGCTCACCACCTTTGCCACCGACCACGCTGCGCTAAGACACAACCTAAACCTTCTTTGGGCACTACCATTTAACATTATAATGTTTCGAGCAGCAGGCATGACTGCTATCAGCAAGTTTGCCCGTTACTACTTCATGGCTATTGGAACCATTTCGGCTCTAATTCTGGCACTTTGGGGTAACTTCCCCCAAGAATTCAACACATCCATCATCCCAATACTTATTACCATTTTGGTTACCTCTATCCAAATAAGCTTTCAACGGTATACCCCTAAAGAGGAAAAAGATCGCAAAGTAAAAAGAAAGAAAATAGCTGCTTAAGCATTAAAAGATTCGACGCACACACTACAACTGAAGAGGATTGCTGTCAAAAATTAGAGATTATGATGAAAAAAAATCTAGCTGGAATATTTGTGCTGATTTGTACTGCTACATCAGCATTCGGGCAACAAGAATTGCTTGACAAGGCAAATACTCTATTCAACGCTGGTGCATACACCGATGCTATTAAGACTTATCGAAATAGCGACTTTGTACAGGCTCTGCCAAAAGATGCGCGTGGAGAAGTCTTCTTTAAAACTGGCGAAGCATACCGGATGATTGGACAGAACCGTCAGGCTGAAATATACTACGAAAAAGCGCTGGATAAGGGGTACAACACACCCGCCTTCATTCTAAGCTACGCAAAGGTGCTTCTTATGAACGAGAGCTACGAAAAGGCGCTAAGCAAATTCAACGAGTACAAAAAATTAAGCCCAAACTCGCCTGCCGCCGACATGGGTATTAAATCAGCCGAAATGGCTCAACGGTTCAAACAAAGCCCAACCAGCTACGTTATAGATCCGCTACCATTTATAAATGGTCGGACAAACGATTTTTCCCCAGCCATTATTCCAAACGAACCAAACAAGCTCTTTTTCTCCTCTACCCGCTCATCGGCAACAGGGATAAGAATTCATAATGCTACCGGTGAAGAGTTTTCAGATATCTTCGTTAGCGAACTCGACAAGAGGGATAAATGGGTTGATCCAAGGCCAGCCGTTGGCATTAACTCCGAAGTCGAAGAGGCTACATGTACCTTTAATCAAGATGGATCAGAAATTTACTTTTCGCGTGCGCGCATTGCTAAACGTAAGCAAATGGGCTGCGAAATATATATGGCAAAAAAGGAGGGCGAACGTTACGGCATTCCAACTTTAATCCCCATTGCTACCGACAGCACTATTGTCACACATCCTTCACTATCAGCCGATGGCAAAACCCTTTACTTTACATCCAACCTAAGCGGTGGAGTTGGGGGACTCGACATTTGGAAAGTTACCCGCGATGATAGTAAAGGAGAATGGGGAAAACCACAAAACTTAGGTCCTGAGGTAAATACTACAGGCTCCGAAGCATTTCCATTCATTCATCCAGATGGAACACTTTATTTTGCATCAAACGGCCGTCCAGGAATGGGTGGGTACGACATCTTTAAAGCACAACAAAAGGGATCGAGCTATACCATCGAAAACATGGGTTACCCCATCAACTCATCCTCCGACGACTTTGGCATTACGTTCCTTCCGGGAAAGGAAGCTGGCTACTTAACCTCCCGCCGACCAGGGGGCAAGGGTGAAGATGATGTGTACATGTTTCACCTTCCTCCTATTGCCATCAACATATCAGGCGTAATTACCGATGCTAAAAGCCAAAAGCCAATAGAGGGATCTATTGTTAAAATGCTAGGGAACGATGGGTCTACCGTTAACGCCCAAACAAGCACCGATGGCACCTTTAAGTTTATGATGAAGCCGAATACCGACTACATCGTAATATTCACAAAAAAAGGCTTCCTCAACGGCAAGTACAAGGTCAACACGTTCGACATAAAGGGAAGCAAAGAGTACACCATCAAAATGGGGCTAACTTCATATGAAAAGCCTGTAGAGGTGCCAAATATATTTTACGATTTCGACAAATGGAACTTAAATGTTGAGTCTACAGCAGCCCTCGACATGCTTATCGAAACACTCAACGACAACCCCTCTATTATTATAGAAATGGGCAGCCATACCGACAATCGAGGTACTGCCGAGTACAACTACAAGCTATCGCAAAACCGTGCCCAAGCAGCCGTCGATTACCTTATAGAAAAAGGAATACCAACCGAGAGATTGCGAGCCAAAGGTTATGCCTCCTCGAGCCCTAAAGTTGTCGACGAACAAATTGCCAAGCAGTATCCGTTTCTAACGGTCGGCATGATACTAAATGATCAAAATGTCACAGCTCTCGACAACGAGGAAAAGAAGAATGTGGCTCACCAGCTAAACCGAAGAACCGAGTTCAAGGTGATATCAACAACCTATCTACCGAAAAATTAAACGGCATCAGCCTGTAATAAAAAAGGAGGTGAGCATCTGGCTTACCTCCTTTTTTATTACAGACATTAAAAATAACTCGCAGCTAAATATGTCGAGCTACTTCTTTGCAGGTTTATAGTACTTCATAACCTCAGGAAGAAATGCTCTAATCTTATCGATCCGCGCTGATTCTGCAGGGTGAGTAGAAAGAAACTGAGGAGTACGCCCACCAGTACTTGCTGCGGCCATACGCTCCCAAAAAGCAACTGCCGTTTCGGGGTTATAACCAGCCATTGCCATGAATATTAAGCCCATTTTATCGGCTTCCAGTTCGTGACTACGACTATAGGGAAGTATTACCCCGACCTGAGATCCAATTGGGTATAATGTTTGAAAAGCCTGTTGGGTTTGCTGCGACTTTCCGCTAAGTAGAATTGAACCAACCTGCCCACCTAGTTGCAACGCCATTGCCTGCGACATACGCTCGCCGCTATGATTGGCTATTGCATGAGCGATTTCATGACCCATTACAATTGCAATACCATTATCATCCTTGCAAATAGGAAGAATACCTGTATAAAAGGCAACCTTACCTCCTGGCATACACCATGCATTAACCGTTGTGTCGTTTTCTATGAGGTTAAACTCCCATACAAAACCTTGAAGTTGAGCATCCATCCCATTTTGAGACATATACTCCTGTACAGCCTTTTGGATCCGACCTCCAACCTGTTTAATTCGGTTAACCTGCACCTTATTTGTCGACAACTTCGACTGGTCTAACGTTTGCTTATAATTCTGCTCTCCTAGGGTTACCATCTCTCCCGTAGACACTAACGATAGCTGCTTACGACCTGTTATTGGAACCGTAGTACATGCCGTCACTAACGCACCCGCAACAACGGCTAAAACCAGTATTTTTTTCATACCTAGATATTAGTTACGTGATCCTCTCAGAACACAATTGCGATATAAACACAAATATATGCGGATTGTTATGATTGCAGAATAACGAGCACAAAAAAAGCCTAAACTTTCGTTTAGGCTTGTGGTGCCACCAGGAATCGAACCGGGGACA
>CAXYUU010000093.1:0-9999 GCA_964292015.1 uncultured Acetobacteroides sp. | reverse complement strand
CTTGTTACGGTGAAATGTGATCCCAAAACGATGCGCTTCATCGCGAATCTGCATAAGCACTTTCAGGCTCTCTGAATTTTTGTCGAGATAAAGAGGAACCGAATCATTGGGAAAGTAAATCTCCTCCATACGTTTAGCCAAACCTACGATAGGAATTTTATGCATAAGGTCGAGCTTCTTAAGCGATTCTACCGCTGCCGAAAGCTGCCCCTTCCCTCCATCAATCACAATAAGATTGGGAAGAGATTCCCCCTCATCGAGAAGCCTACGGTAACGACGGTAAACAATTTCACGCATCGAGGCAAAGTCATCAGACCCCACTACCGTTTTGACATTGTAATGACGGTAATCCTTTTTTGCTGGTTTAGCATTCCTAAATACAACGCAGGCAGCCACGGGATTTGTCCCCTGAATATTTGAGTTATCGAAACACTCGATATGAGCAGGAAGCTCATCAAGATGTAAATCCTTTTTCATGGTACCAAGAACTCGCTCGGTATGCCGTTCAGGATCGACCTTCTCCAGCTGCTTCATCTTTTCGAGCTTAAACATTTTCGCATTCCTTTCCGAAAGTTCCAGCAACTTTAGCTTATCACCTCGTTGTGGAATGGTGTATGTCGAATTCGGTATTTCCTGATCGGGTAAAAAGGGAACCACTACTTCACGCGAAACAAATCCAAGTCGCTCGTGAATTTCGGCAATGACGAACGAAAGTATACTTTCCCTCTCCTCCTCTATTTGTAGCTTAATTTCAAAATTGTGCGATTGTATGACCATCCCATTTTTCACGCGCATGAAATTGGCGAAAGCAATATTGGAATCCATCACAATCGAAAAAACATCAACATTGGTAATGCTTGTGCTAACAATAACAGATTTGCTCTGGTAACTCTCCATGAGCTCCATTTTTTGTTTTATGGCGTTCGCTTCCTCAAAACGGTACTCCGAAGCCGCATTTAGCATTTTACCTTTCATTATAGAGAGCAATTCTCCTAGATTTCCTTTCAAAATCTGAACTATCTCTTTAACTGAGTTATCACAATCAGTTAACTGAGAGTAATCTACACATGGAGCCTTGCAATTTCCGATATGATATTCAAGACAAGGCTTATACTTCCCCTTGTATATACTATTCTCATCGAGGTTTAAGTTGCATGTTCTAAGCTGATAAATATGTTTTATTAAATCGAGCAAAATTCGAAGTAAGGCAACTGATGTATAAGGACCAAAATATCGAGTACCATCCTTCACATATTTCCGAGTTGAAAAGACTCTGGGAAACGGCTCATTTTTTATCGCAATCCAAGGGTACGTCTTATCATCTTTCAGATTGATATTATACCGTGGTTGTAATTTTTTTATGAGATTATTTTCGAGTAAAAGCGCATCAGATTCTGTCGGAACTACAATATGTTTTATATCGCGGATCTTTCGAACCAGCACCATAAGCTTCTTGCTTTCGAGCCTGCGCGATGTAAAATATGAAGAAACACGCTTCTTCAAATCTTTTGCCTTACCCACATAAATGACAGTTCCTTCCTCATCCAGATACTGGTATACACCAGGCTGGTTGGGAAGGATTTCTACAATTTGTTTAAGATAGCTACTTATACTACTATTGTTCATCGGCAAAAAGAGAAGTTGGTTTAAATGCGACTACATCGAACAAACCCTGATCAGACAGCTTAAGTTCGGGAATAACAATAAGCGACATAAATGCCATAGTCATAAACGGCGCCTTCATTGTTGATCCGCTTTTCTCAGCAATTGCCAATAAATCCCGATAATCTTTCGCAACTTTTTCAGCCGGATCAACAGCCATAATCCCAGCAACAGGCAATTCCAAAACCTTCACGGTATCAGCATCGGCATATGCCAAACCACCTTTTGATGCATTTACAGCATTTACAACTTTTACAAGACTTTCATCATCGACACCAATTGCCACAATATTATGGGCATCATGCGAAACGCTACTACAAATTGCCCCAACTTTCAACCCAAAACCCTTAATAAAACCAACACTAGGTTTGGCCTTTTGATATCTATTTAGTACAATAATCTTAAGAATGTCATCATCTTTACTTGCGAACACCTCACCATTCAGCACAGGTAAATTGCAATTTTCATTTTTTGTATACAGTTCACCTTCTACAACACCAATAACCTTAACAGCCACGCTGTCGATTTTATCAGTGACAACTCTCAAATCTTCAACTGCAATAATATTTTCGAAAAAATTATTCACAACTTCAACATCACGGTTTGCAATCTTAATACAACCATTTTCGAACAATACACGTCCACCTACAATAGTTTGTTCTACATTAAAATCTGTAAGGTTATCAACAACAATAAAATCTGCCAAATCACCTTTTTGCAACAAGCCCACCGGAAGGTTGTAATGCTTTACCGCATTATAACCTGAAATACGAAGAGTATCAAAAAGGCTTACGCCTGCTTTTAACGCGCGCTTCACAAGTCCAACAAAGTACCCATTAAGTAAATCATCAGGATGGCAATCGTCAGAACAAAGCATAACCATGTTAGGATATTTCTTTGCAATATCAATCAGCGAGTCAAAATCTTTCGCAGCACTCCCCTCTCTAATTTGAACCTTTATACCCAATTTTATTTTATCCTCCGCCTCTCGAAACGACATACACTCATGATCAGTGGTTATTCCTGCCGCAGCATACTCCCGTAAATCATCACCCGCCAAACCTGGAGCATGACCATCAACCTTAAGTCCACGGGTAAGCGCTGCCTCAATTTTCATCAGCACCTCCTTATCACCACAAACAACACCAGGAAAATTCATCATTTCAGAAAGAAAGAAATACTTTCCAGAACCGAGCAACTCACCTACAATTTTCGAATCAAGTACTGCTCCCGACCTATCAAAAGAAACCGCAGGAACACACGAGGGTACTCCAAAGAAAAACTTAAACCCAGTACATTCTCCATTCAACCGCATATACTCAACACCAGCCACACCTAGGACATTACCTATTTCATGGGGATCACTCACCGTAGCAACAACTCCAGTACGAACAGCAACCTTGGAAAATTCAGAAGGAACCAACATTGAACTCTCTATGTGAATATGAGAATCAACAAAACCAGGAAGAATATACTTTTCACCTGCTTTCTCTTCTGAAATCCAAACCAAGTCAACTATTTTCCCATCTAAAAATAGCACTTCTCCGAAATAAACACGCCGCAAATCGACGTCAACAATATTCCCTTTAATACTTTTCATGTGAATAATTTTCAAATTTCGACGTTTCACGTGGAACAACATATGATAATTAACCTAATAATGTTTCACGTGAAACATTAGCGCCCAAGAAAAACAAGTAATACATTAATATCTGAAGGTGAAACACCGGGTATTCGAGACGCCTGTCCGATAGTATTAGGACGTATTCGGGTAAGTTTCTGCCGAGCCTCCGTAGATAAAGATTGCAAGGAGTGGAAATCAAAAGTTTCAGAAATACGTATATTTTCCAACCGAGATATTTTACTTGCTATTAACTTCTCCCTCTCAATATATCCGCTATATTTTACTATTATATCTGCTTGCTCAAATATTTCTTCGCGTATACGTAATAGAGAGTTATAATATTCATTTAATGGCTTAATAAAAAGCAAATCGTTAATAGAAATCTGAGGTCGTAAAAGAATATCTACCAATTTTCGAGTTTGAGAAATTGGAGCAGTGCCCTTGAGTTCAAGAATGGGGTTGATTTCATTTTGCGTTACACTTGTTTTATTTATAATTTTCACCAATTCTTTTACAGATGCATACTTATATTCAAACAATTCTTTTCTATTGTCCCTTACTAAACCCAACTTAATACCTATAGGAGTAAGCCTCTCGTCAGCATTATCCTGTCGTAATAATATCCTATATTCAGCCCTAGAGGTAAACATACGATAAGGTTCATCAACACCCTTTGTAACTAAATCATCAATCAAAACACCTATATACGAAGAGTCACGAGATAATACTAATGACTCTTTTCCTTGAATAGAAAGCGCCGCATTTATTCCTGCCATTAACCCTTGCCCTGCCGCCTCTTCATATCCTGTAGTCCCGTTAATTTGCCCTGCAAAAAAAAGATTTTTTACGAGTTTGGTTTCTAGGGTATGATTTAACTGGGTGGGTTGAAAATAATCATATTCGATAGCATACCCAGGACGAAAAATTCGAGCAGTTTCCAATCCGGATACCATCTCTAGCGCAGAAACCTGCACATTCAAAGGAAGAGATGAAGAGAATCCGTTTATGTAATACTCATTTGTATGCCATCCTTCCGGCTCTAAAAAAAGTTGATGCTGATCTTTATCGGCAAAAGTACGAACCTTATCCTCTATACTTGGACAGTAGCGTGGTCCTACAGATTGTATAGTACCATTAAATAATGGAGACTCTTCAAATTTATCCCTTAACGTATTGTGGACATCGATATTGGTATAGGTAATATAGCAGGGTAATTGCTTTGAAACAGGTTTTATGTTATCCAAATATGAGAATTTATCAGGATTTTCATCTCCCAATTGCATAGAAAGTTTAGAAAAATCAATAGTACGACCATCAATCCGAGCCGATGTTCCCGTTTTCATTCGACCAACATCCATACCTAATTTTCGCAATTGCTCAGTAATTCCATACGACGCCATATCACCAGATCGCCCTCCTGCAAGTTGAGCTTTGCCAACATGCATTAAACCGTTCATGAAAGTTCCTGTTGTAAGCACTACGCTTTTGGCAGTAAAAGTAACACCAAGTGCTGTAGTAACACCTGTCACAACACCACCATCAAAAACTAAACTCACTGCAGAATCTTGCCAAAAAAAGAGATTAGCAGTTTCCTCTAACATCTCCCGCCACTTAATTGAGAAAAGAATACGATCACACTGAGCACGTGGGCTCCACATTGCGGGTCCCTTACTCCTATTCAGCATTCTAAATTGTATGCTGCTGTAATCTGTAACTATTGCTGAATAACCACCAAGTGCATCTATTTCACGAACTATTTGCCCTTTAGCAATCCCCCCCATAGCGGGATTACATGACATCTGACCCATTTTGGTCATGTCCATCGTTATAAGTAGCGTTTGTGCTCCAAGATTAGCCGCTGCCGCTGCCGCTTCACAGCCAGCATGCCCCGCACCAACAACAACAACGTCGTAATTAAAAACCATATTTTATACAATCGAAACGTTAAACTTAGACAGATAGTAGTTTTCTTTACCGCGCATTACTTTTTCTTCATCTTCAGATTTGTCTAGATACCCACATAAATGAAGAACTCCATGAACAATTACCCTACACAATTCCTGACTTAGATCAACCCCTATCATCTCTGCATTGGATTTTACCGTATCTATACTTACCACTAAATCACCTGAAATCTTGAAATTTTCAGTGTTGTCAAAAGTAATGATATCAGTATAGTAATCGTGTTGTAGATACTTCCTATTTGTTTCAAGAATGTATTCATCATTACAAAACACATAATTTAGGGTACCGACTTGGTACCCTTCTTCTTTTGCAACGAGAATTAACCACGCTTTAATTTTTAGAATCTGCTTTGGTTTAAAGCCGATACCCTCTGAAAAAAAGTTTATTGCCAAAACTTATAGATTAAAATAAAGTTGAACACTGTTACCATTCTTATTAAATTCGAAATTATCTGATAGCTGTAGCATCAAAAAAACGCCTCTTCCATCTGGGTTTTCCAAATTTTCAGGCAAAGTTGGATCGGGAAGTTTAGAATAGTCAAATCCGAGCCCTTCATCTTCCACATAAACAACAACTCTATGCCTTTGTTTTTCTAATCCGAATCTTATTATTTTTGAAACGTCACAACCATTACCGTGATAAATAGAATTAGAAATTGCTTCAAGTGAAGATATAATAATCTTATTATGCAGATAATTTGGTATGTCATTTTCAACAATAAAATGCATTACCAAGTTCTCCACACCCATCAACACAGCAGGATCCGATTCAATATTATACGTAATCATCATTTCATTATACGATAGAATTCTAAAATGTTTCGTCTACCGTGCCAACCACAAAAGTGGATTTTGAGGAGTGGTTTCCTTCCAAACCTGAAATTTTAAAATTGTTTTATCTCCCCCAGTATCGCTACTTGCTAAAACACCTAAAACTTGCTTTGCTTTAATCAGCTGTCCTTCTTTTACATTAACTCTAGAAAGGTTAGAGTAGACAGTTATATAGTATCCATGTCTTACCAGTACAGAAATATTAGCACCTGGGAGAGTAAAAATCTTACCAACTTCTCCGTCATAAACTGCATACACAACCGATCCTGTACTCGACGAAATATCTACCCCCTTATTTTCAGTTCTCACTCCCTTTAAAAAAGGATGATCATGCATACCAAAACCTTCAATAATTGATCCCTGTCGCACAGGCCATGGTAACCTCCCTTTATTTGACTCAAACTTACCGGCTATAGTTCTGTCTTCTGGAGTAAAAGGTAAATCTTTAGGTTCGCTCTTCGGAGTTGTATTTGAAGTTACATTCGTGGAAGTAGTTTCTACCTCACCTCTACCCTTCTTGATTTTTTTAGCTGCTGCAATTGCTGCTTTACGCGCAGCCTTGGCTGCTGCCAATTTTCTTGCTGCTTCGACAGCCTTACGTGCTTCATCGGCAATTATCCTGCTAATTTCTCTTGAAAGTCTATCACTAAGAGTTTTTCTATTTTGGATCTCCTTAACTAAATCCTTTTCCTTACTCTTAAGTTGAATAGCCATGGCTTCTAAAGTTTTTTCATCCTGATCTAACTTTTTCACCTCCTTATTTTTATCTGCTAAAGGAATTTCAAGGTTCTTCCGTTTATTATTTAGATCTACAATCTCAACGTTAAGCTGCGTTTGCTTCCCTTCTATAGATATTGCTTGTTGCATACGATAATCACTATACGCACGGAGATACTTCATTCGTCGTATTGCTTGGTGCAAATCAGAAGAGGCAAATATAAGAGCAATAGGAGAATTACTATTCCTCATTTTATATCCCTGCTTCAAAGTATGCGCATAGTCAACTTTAAGAGTATCTATAGCTTTGCGAAGACTGAAAACCATGTCGGTCTTAACATGAATTGTTTTGGTAACAATAACAACTTGCTTATCAATATTCTCAATTACCTTTTTACGCTTCGATATTTTAGACTTTATTAATGCAGCTTGTTTAAGAGTTGAATTCTTTTCGAGTTTAGTCGAATTCAACTGCTCGTTTATCCTGTTTATTTCCTTATCGGCAATACGTTTCTGATCTTGCAAATCTTTAGGCGATTGTGAAAAGGTAAATTGAGCAGTAAATAACAGTAAAATTAAAACCAGTGTACGCTGCATTTCTATTTTAGGTTAAGTTTTTTTAATAGTTCTTCGCTGCGATTTCCTTTATCATAAGACATTTGCCAGTATATTTTTGCTGTTTCTATATCGTTCAATTTTTCAAGTATATCGCCATAATGCTCGAGTATAGTATCACTTTCATTACCACCATAAACTAAAGACTGACGCATTATTGTTTTTGCTTCTTCATAGTTACCTAACTTATACAGAATCCACGCCTTTGTGTCTAAGTAAGTATTGTTATTTGGCTCCTTCTCTACAACTACATTTATCATTTTAAGTGCCTTTTTCAAATTCTTGTTAACTAATGAAAGGTAATAACTATAGTTATTAAGTACGGTTATATTGGTAGGATTCAGTGTTAATGCCTGATCGTAATAACTAAACGCCTCTTCATTCTTATTCAGAGAATGATAGGAATCACCAATCATTGAAAGAATATCAATTTTCGTAGAATCTGCTTTAACAAGAGGTAAAGCAGATTTCAATACAGTTATTGTTGAGTCAAAATCTTTACGCTGAAATAGTGCAAAAGCTTTATACATATACATTTTAACCATTGTAGGATAAATGGATATGGCTAATGAAGAATAAGTAATAGTTGTATCGTAACGCTTTGTATATAGATTTAACTCCACATATTTTATGAATAACGAAGTATCCTTAGATCCAGCATCTATCTTATCTCGTAAAAACTCATTAAGTTCAACAAGTTTTCCCATTTTAGCCATATGATCGGCATAGATAGAATATATGGATGTATCCTTAGGATAGGTAGCAACAAAGTTAGATATAAGCGTATCGATGTTAGGGTAAAAAACTTTATAAAACTGTTTGTTTTCCAAGAACTGATTAAAGTAGTTTACCTTATCTATATTCTTAATATCGTCATTTTTGAATATTTGGTAAAGTACTCTAAAATAATCTGTATACCGGGCCTCTCTTCGATACGCATCAGATAATCCTATTTGGGCTAGAGGAAATCTAGGTTCAAGTTCAAGCGCCTTTAAATTGTAATCTATAGCTAAAGAATCATTACCCTTACTGGCATAGATCTCTGCTAGAACTGTAAGATGACGCGGATCATCAGGATAAAGTTCCACGAGTTTAGCGCCAATACTAATGGCAGAGTCGACTTGATTAAGCTGTAAGTATAACTTTTGCTTATTAGCTAACATCATTTCATTATTACCATACTTACCCGAAAATTCATCGTACAACTTTATGCTTCGTGAGATATCGCCCTTAACGCCATATATTAACGCCATATTAAGAAGTATATCTGTATCTGTTGAATCTAATGCAACAAGTTTATTGTAAACAGTTAAAGATGAATCGAATCGATTTAAACGCTGTAGATTTTGAGCAAAGTTCAATCCATATTCTTTATTGTCTGGAGAATAAGTAAACGCTAATTCTGCGTTTTTCAAAGCTGCTAACTTTTGATTTTTAGCCTGATAAATCTGCGAAAGAATATAGTAAGCAGCATCATTCTTCTTATTAAGAACAACTGACTTATTTAATAACTTAATTGCATTGTCAACTGAACCACCATAATACTGCTTTAAACCCTCATAATAATTTACGTCAGACATAAGTTTTGAATTTCTACTAAACTTAGTCATTTGCATACTAGAGGAACTACAGCCGGTTAAAACAAAACCAACTGCTAGCATTAAGAGAATTTGCCTCATTTGCTTACGTTTTTTCCTGTATGACCAAAACCACCTTCACCCCTATCAGTCTCTGTAAGCAGTTTAACAGATAACCAGCTAATTGTTTCGTGCCTTGCAAAAACTAGCTGAGCTATCCTATCACCAGGTCTTATAGTAAACACGTCGTTCGATAAATTGATTAACCCAACTTTTACTTCACCACGATAATCAGCATCAATAGTACCAGGCGAATTAACTACGGTTATACCATGCTTAATAGCCAAACCACTGCGTGGACGAACTTGTGCTTCATAACCAATAGGTATCTCTAAGTACAATCCTGTAGGAATAATAACACGATCTAACAAACCAAAAACTATATCCTCAGTAATATTAGCACGTAAATCAAGTCCAGCAGAATGAGCTGTTGCATATTCTGGTAATTCAAAATTACTCCTGTTAACTACTTTAACTTCCATTTTAATAGTGATTTAGCCATAATAACTGGGTTGATATTCTCGCGGAAAAGAAATACAATAACGTATGTACTGAATAAAACAGTGTTTACAGCCAAACGTAAATATATGTTTTCAGGACGAAAAACTATGCTTAAAAAGTAAATGCCTAAACCTAAAACAAAGTAAAGTGCAATATTCTTAAAGTCGTATGGTATTTTAACAAACTTACGTGCAATGAAATAGCTAACAACGCACATCGTAACAAATGATAGTAATCGCCCCCAAGCTGCTGCTTGGTAACCAAAACGTGGAACAAATATTAAATTAAAAATAACTAGTATAAGTAATCCAAAGGCAGTTACATCAATTGTTTTTCGAGTTTTATTATGTAGCTTAAAGATAATTTGAAGATTATAAAGTAAGCCTACAAAATAGTAGGAAAGAAGCAATACGGGTACAATTACAAGTCCTTCTCTATATTTTAAAGC
>CAXYUU010000092.1:0-10090 GCA_964292015.1 uncultured Acetobacteroides sp. | reverse complement strand
GAATCTCGTTTCTGTTGTGCGAGAAGTTGATGGAGGTAGTCCAGCTAAAATCCTTTTTCTGGATGTTGGTTGTTTTGATATCAACCTCTATACCCCTATTAAGCATACGGCCTTCGTTGGTTAGTATAGTCGAGAAGCCTGAGGTTAAAGAAAGAGGTTTGTCGATGAGTAGATCTTTGGTTTTGCGCTGGTACCACTCTGCGGTAACGTTAATGCGGTTAAAGAACGACAGGTCGATACCCAGGTTGATGTTGTAGTTCGACTCCCAGCTGAGGTTGTCGTAGGCTAGTTGGCTTTCGACAATGCCCGGAACGCCATTGTAGTCGTTGCCATAGCTGGTAAGGTTCATATATCCGTAGTAGTCGGAGGGAAGCGTTGCGTTCACCCCGTACGAGGCTCTTAGCTTCATATCGGTTATTACCGCACGGGTGCTGCTCATAAACTCTTCGCTGCTTACGCGCCATGCACCAGAAACCGACCAGAAGTTACCCCAACGCTTTTTGTTGTCGAGTTTCGAGCTGCCATCGCGGCGAAAGCTTGCACCTAGGAAGTACTTGCTGTCGTAGTTGTAGTTTACCTTCGAAATGTACGATACCATGCGCGTTTGTCTGGAGTAACCACCTACAGAGTAGGGAATGGCCCCATTTTCGATATCGTTATTGGTGATGCTGGGGAAGTTTTTCTTTGTACCGTAGAGTTCGTCTCTAAACTTGGAGTCGGTTTCGTAACCGATAACTGCATCTACGTTGTGCTTCTCGTTAAATGTCTTTCCGTAGTTAAGAATGCTAGTCCAAACCCAATTCTTACGGTCGCTATATACCTTGCTGGCTATACCATTATCCTTCACGCCATCCGATGTACGTGGATCGCGCCAACTTCTACCTTTATTTACCGTAAAGTCGTAGCTAAAGGTGCTCCTAAACTTCAGGTCGCTGGTAAAATCGTATGCGGCAAATACGGTGTTAAAAGCACGATTGATCCACTCCTTATCGTAGTTTAAGTCGGCGGTCGATTTAGGGTTTCTATCACCATTACGGGGGAAATCGGTGGCGTAGCTTCCATCCTGATTGTAGGGAGCGCTCGATGGCGTTACCGTATTTCGGGAGGAGTAGAGCGGAGAGGTGTAGGTGCTGCCTTCGCCGCTAACACTCTGCTGAACCTCCGAGAAGAGTAGGTTGGCGCCAAGCTCGAGCTTGGGTGTCATTTTGTAGCTTACATTTAGCCTTCCCGAGATTCGCTCGAGTTCCGACTGGTAGGTAACACCCTCCTGTTTGGTAAAGCCAATGGAGCTGTAGTACTTAATCTTTTCGGTACCACCAGTGGCCGACACCTCGTAGTTTTGGTGCGTACCTTTTCTAAATAGGATATCCTCCCAGTTGGCGTAGCCGCTCCAAGGTTTAGGTGCATACTCGTCTATCTTCGAATCGGCGTAGGTTTTAGCTGCATCGGCTGTTAGCCCATTTTGAATGGTTGCCTGGTTTAGCAATCCTTCGTAGATTAAGCTTCGGCGCTCTTCGCCACCCATTGGCTTGCGGTAGCTGGTAGCAAAATCGGTGAAACCCATGTCGGCTTTGAAAGAGAAGGTTGCCTTACCGGCCTTGCCGCTTTTTGTTTTAATAAGAATCACCCCGTTGGCCGCTCTCGAACCGTAAAGCGAAGCAGCAGCGGCATCCTTAATAACCGTAATGTTTTCGATATCCGAAGGGTTAATGGTCGACATGATGTCGAGGCCACCATTTGATCCAAGCGAGCTAACGTTGCCCGAGGTAACCGGAACACCATCTATTACGTAGAGTGGATCGTTAGAGGCGTTGAACGAGCCCATTCCCCGTACCCTAATCTGTGCCGACGAGCCTGGTTGGTTCGACGAACCCGAAAGGGTAATACCCGGAGCAACCCCCTGAAGCATTTGACTGATGTTGGTCGTTGGTACATCCTTTAAGGTTTCGGTCTTTACGGTTGATGCCGATCCGGCGTAGGCCGATTTTTTAAAGGTTCCGTAGCCGGTAATAATCACATCCTCCATCATGGTTGCATCGTCTTCGAGAACGATATTAAAGGGAATGCCGTTATGCGGAATGGCAACCTCATAGTTTTTCATTCCAACAAAGGAGACGAACAGATTCTTGTCGTTTGCCCCAATCTTCAGTAAAAACGAACCGTCGGCGTTTGTTGCCGTTCCTTTTGTTGTTCCCTTAATGGCCACGGTGGCTCCTGCGATAGGTTTGCCCGTTTTATCAACAACTTTTCCTTTTAGGTCGGTTTGCTGAAACGTGGCAGCGGGTGGTGTTCCCATGCTTTCCTTTACAGATGCGGGATCTGCTTGTGCCCAAATAGTCGATAGCAGCAAACAGGCCATCGCAATTGGTTTGAGACTCGTAATTTTCATAGATCTAAACATAAATTAGGTTTCCAGACTTAGTTAGGATCATTCTTTTTTAAGAATGTGTTGAGCCAACAAACGGCTACTTTTCTTCGAAATGGGAAGAGGATGCAGCGATATTGTTTCGACACAAAAATTGAAAAATAGAGTTAAGTAACGTTGAAACGGAGGGTAACAAGGTGCATACAGCAGGGGATGCGGTATGATACAATGGTGATACAAAATGGGGGACTAGCAGAAGGTCAGGCGACTAAATATTGGAGAGGAAGTCGGATATGTTTACCTCGCAGTTGGATAGGCCAATTTTTTTACGAAGGCGAGTTCGGGCTACGTTGATGCTATGGGGCGACTGCCCGGTGATAATGGAGATCTCCTTGGTGCTCATGTTGAGCTTAAGAAAGGCGCAGAGCCTTTTCTCGTTTTGGGTAAGATCCGAATAGGTGGACAAAAGGGTGGTGTAGAAGGTGGGGTTAACCCCAATAAAGCGGCGTTCGAATTCTTCCCAAAGCTGCTTGGGGCTACTTTCTCTTTCTAGCTCCTGCATAATGGGTTGAAGCTCCTTTCGAATATCGGAAGAGCATCCAGTAAAACGGGTTTGCAGCTTTTCAATTAGGGTTTTACTGGTTTCCTGATGCTGGATCATCTGTAACGAGTAGAGGGTTAGCTCTCTGTTTTTCTCGTTCAGGTCGGTTTCTACCTTGCTCTTCTCCTCTTCGAGGTGGTGAACGATGTTTTTATGCTTACTGCGGATGTGCAGTACCGTTAGCACAAACGAAATGACGATTAGGGTAAAGATTATCAGCAGAAGGATTGTCTTAATTTTGGCGCTGTCGCGGCTTAGCTGCATGTTACGGGCTTCGAAGTCCATTTCGAGATGGGCAATCTCGAGCGACTTTTGCCGATCGAGCATTTTCCTGTGCAGGTTGATAAATTCGGCTTGGCTTTCGAACGCTTTCTGGTAGTTTCCAGCAATCGAGTATCCCTGAGAAAGATTTTGGTAGCAGGATAGCAGACGCTCCTTAAAGTTGTACTGTTTGGCCAGTGCCAAGGCTTTACTGTAGTAGTGTAGCGCCGAATCGATTCGTGCTGTTTTTTCGTAGTAGTCGCCAAATGTTAGGTAGTTCGAAATGAGGTTTCGGGGTTCGAACTGTAGCGAATGGTAGTGCTTTGCCCTATTTAAGGAGGCTAACGCCTCGCGATATTTGCCCAACTTTAACAGCACACCGGCCACGTTGCTGTAGTAGATGGCCGACGATAAGCTGCCCTTTTGTTCTTTGATCGAGTAGCTTTTGTGGTAGAACTCCAACGCCAGCTCGTTTTTGTTTAGCGACGAGTAAATGGTGCCAATATTGTTTAACGCCGACGAAATACCCCTGTTGTAGCTTAACCGCTGGCTGATGGCCAGCGCCTTTTGGTAGTACACCAGCGCCTTACCGTACTCCTCGAGATACTTGTAAAAGCTGCCGATGTTGTTGTAGCATCGGCGTTGGCCATGAAAGTCGTTCTGCTCGATATACAGGTCGAGTCCCTTAACCGTCGATTTGAAGCCTAGATTGTACTCTCCAATTTTTTTGTAGGCATCGCCGAGCTTGTAGTAGGTATTGGCGAGGTTGGGTTTGTCGTTTACCTTGCCGAACTCGTTAATGGCCTGCTGGTAGCATCTTATGGCAGCCTTAAACCGGTTGCTGTCCAATTCCAACGTTGCCTCGCGAATGAATATCTTGCCTAAGAGCGTGGGGTTTACCTGTTCGGCAAGCAGCGCCTTGGCCGTTTCGATGCGTTGGTAGTACGCCATGTTGCTGCCGGTGTGGTTGCCTTTCTTCCACGAAAGAAGGCTGTCTACTTTTTGTTCTATGAGGTTGGTTTTGACTGCCTTTTTATGGGTGTAGGAGTATCCAACAAGAAGTATAACCAATATGATCGCTAGGGTTGCAAGAGTGAATGTCCGTGCTCTTCCTCCGAATATACGGGAGAGCATACCTGTAATCTTATCGACAACACTACCGAGCATCTTCTTAATCATGATATCAAACAGTATGGGATTAACGAGCTTTGCGGAGGGCAAACACCGCATTTTACCCATTTTGTGACTTGCTACGGTCCAAATTAGACAACAAGTTGCCAGAGTAGCCATCCATTTTGGTACGGGTGTCAATAGTAGCTAAATTTATGGAGGTAGACAATACATTTAAAGTAGCCAAGGGGAGTGTTGCGCGTTATGTGCGATTAAACGGCCGCCTTTTTTGCGTCTTAATTTTAGTAAACAGGATTTTTATGCAGGCGGTTTAACCTTAGCCGTGAGGTTGTTTTGCGTGCTGGTTGTTGGTGACGGATGTTGCGCTTACTGGTCGATCCTGTAACAACGGAGTGCTCCAGTGGGTACTGGAGCGAAGTGGTAGTGCAGGGCAATGCCGACGTTTACGGGATGTGCCCGCTCGTTTTTCGACACCTTTTTTGATGCGGATAAAAGGATGGAGGGCTACTACGCCATTACAACCTTCATGTCGATTGTTTGGCGAAGGAGACCTAGCCCTTTTGGCGTACAGCTTCCTTTAATCATGTAAAAAAGCATGGTGTTGCGCTGTTGTTGCGATAGCGGCATGGTGTATGAGATGCTGTCTGAGCGGAAAAGCGTTTCGAGCCCGGAGAGGTATAGCATGCTGACCAGCTTTTCGTCGATGTCTGATTCAAATATTTTGTGGCTAATCCCTTTTTTAAAGGTGATCTGCGTTATGTCGAGCAGGTTGTTCTTATGGGTTACAAAGATATCGTGCATCGAACTCTTACTGGTGAAGTCTCCTTTAGGAGCCATGATTCGAAGGCAATCGGAATAGATTACGCCTACATAGGTGCCTAGGTTAACCAGTAGGTTAATCGGGTTTTGACCTTTAGCTAGCTCGATTCTAATCTCTTCGATCTTTTGCCTTAAGTAGGTATCCATAATACATTCCATAAGCTGCTGCTTACTTTCGAAGTAGTTGTACAGCGTTTTTTTGGTTACGCCTATTGATGCGGCAATGTTTTCAACGGTTAAAACGGAAACTGCCGATTCGAGAAGTAGCTTGGTGATGGCATTGATGTAGTAGAAACGTCTTGATTTCATAGTGGTGCTGGTTTTTGCATAAAGCGCTATGCTGGTTGGACGTGCAATTTTATGGCTTTTCTTTTCATTTGATTTTGTCGAGTTTGCCTGGGTTGGAGTAGCTTTTCCCAACGTAGGCAAACTCGACGTAATCTATCTTTTAGCGGTTTGTTTTTCTTGTGCTGTATTTTATGGCGCGTTAAGCCTCTACCTCCTCAAGAATTTCGGTCTTTACAACCTTCTTCGAGGTTAGCTTCTGAAACTTCTCCTTATACTTTTCCATGGTCATGTAAACCGAAGGAACAAGAACAAGCGTTAGCATAAGCGAGCTGGTAAGTCCACCGATGATAACCCACGCAAGGCCATTCTTACTTTCGGCACTGGCACCCGATGCAAGGGCAATAGGAAGCATACCAAAGATCATCGAAAGGGTCGTCATCATAATTGGACGAAGCCTTTCCTTTCCCGCCTCAATCAGAGCATCGTAAACCGGAACGCCCTGTTCGCGTTGCTTATTGGTAAAGTCTACCAGTAGGATGGCGTTCTTGGCCACCAATCCGATAAGCATAATCATACCAATTATTGAGAATATGGTAAGGTACTCGCCGGTTAGGGCAAGGGCAAAGAGTGCACCAATAATTGCACCCGGAATGGAGAATAGCACTACAAACGGATAGAGATACGAGTTGTAGAGCGCTACCATAATGAGGTACACAAAAACAAGCGCCGCAATGATTGCCAGGAAAAGGCTTCCAAATGCATCGCCCTGACGTTCCATTTGTCCTTTATAGTCGATGGTTATTTCGCCGGGATGAATCTTTTCGCTAATTTCCTTCTTCAGCTCTTCACCTACCGTGCCCACAGGGCGTCCGAATACCGACGATTTAATGGTAATGGAGGGGATGCGGTTGTAGCGTTCGAACTTATTGGGGCCTAGCGATTGGTATACGTTGGCAAAGCTGCTTACCTCAACTAGCTGGCCGCTCTTATTCATAACGGTTAGCGATCCGATGTCTTCCACGCGGTTTCTATCAAACTGGTCGAGCTTTACGTTGATATCGTAATCCTTATCGCCCTCCGAGTACTGCATGTCGGTATTTCCGGCAAGGGCCAGGTTAAGCACGCTTCCTACCTGCTGAACCGAAAGACCCATTCGCTCCATCTTTTCGCGGTCGAGCTGAATTTGCATCTCGGGTTTACTTCTATCAATGGAGAGCTTCACGTCGTTGGTTCCGGGAATTTGCTTAACCACCTTTATTACGCTATCGGCCGTTGCATATAGCTTGGTAATGTTTGCCCCACGTAAAAGAACCTGAATAGGAGCATCGTCGGCGCTACCTCTCATCCCCGATGGGGTTGCGGTTACCTTTAGTCCGGGGATGGTTTGAATCTCCTTTTTGATGTTTGCGGCAAACATGTCTACAGGAATGGTACGCTCCTCTTTAGGTACCAGGTTAACGGTAACTTCGGCCTTGTACTGCGAGCTGCTTCCGCTACCCATTTCAGCGCTGGAATAGCCTACGTTGGAGAATACCTTAATAACCTCGGGATGTTTCTTTAAGATAGTTTCGACCCTTTCCACCAGGAGCGAGGTTTGGTGAAGCGTATTCTGTGATTCGCCCTCGAGCTTAATAATAAATTCGCCTCTGTCGCCATCTTTCGCAAAGGCGGCACCAATAAGTCCCATTCCTACCAGCGAAAACGATAAAACAATCAGTAGCGTAACCGTTGCGTAAACAGTTTTGCGGTGGCCTAACGCCCAACGAAGGACGCGTTCGTAGATAAGTACCACCTTTTTAAAGGTCTCCTCGAACCAAATTGCGAATCGGCCAATTAGCGTGTTACGGGTTAGCGTTTCTATCTTGCTAAATCGCGAGGCCAACAGCGGGGTTACTGTAAACGATACGATCAAGCTCATCAGCGTCGAGAATACGATTACCAGCGAGAACTCGCGGAGCAGATTTCCGATCAATCCTGAAACTAGCGATAGGGGAAGGAATACAACGATGTCTACCATGGTAATGGCAACGGCCGTAAAGCCAATCTCGTTTCGACCATCGAGTGCAGCCTGGCTGCGGTCTTTACCCTTTTCGGGGTGACGGTAGATGTTTTCGAGTACCACAATAGAGTCGTCTACCAGAATACCAATAACCAGCGAGAGCGCCATTAGGGTGAGTAGGTTTAGCGAAAAGCCGAAGACGTACATCGCAATGAACACCGAAATAATGGAGCAGGGGATGGAGATGAGCACAATAAACGAGTTGCGGATGCTGTGCAGGAAGAGCAACATCACCATGGCCACAAGTATTACGGCAAATAGGAGGTCTTCCATTACGGCGTTGGCCGAGGCAAGGGTATAGGTGGAGCTGTCGGAACCGATGTTGAACTTGATTCCCTTATCGGCATACTGCTTTTCGAGTACCAAGAGCTGGGCCTTAACCTTATTACAAACATCTACCGTATTGGCATCGGATTGCTTAACGATAAGCATACCGATAGAGGTTTTACCGTTAATACGGCTTGTGGTGGTTTGTTCGGCAGTACCATCAACCACATCGGCAATATCCGAGAGCTTAACAATGCTTCCCGAAGTACTGCTTGCAACGGTAATGTTTCTGATCTTATCGAACGAGTTTACCTTGCCCAGCAAACGGACGGTGTACTGCTTTAAATCTCCCTCAATCTTACCGGTTGGCATCTCAAGATTTGCTGTTTGAATGGCCTGGAATACCTGGCTGATGGAGATCTTGTAGGTGTCGAGCTTGTTCTTATTTACATTGATCTTAATTTCGCGCTCGCTACCCCCTACAAGCATAATTTGACCCACGCCGTTAATCTTCGAGAGCTGAGGTTTTATCTCATCGTCGGCAAACTGGTAAAGCGTGGTTGGTGATATTTTTCCGGTGATTCCCATTTTTAGGATAGGCATCTCGTCGGTCGAGAATTTATTTATCGATGGAGCCTTTGCTCCTGCTGGGAGCTGCGAAATCATGGCGTTGATTTTGCGTTGCGCATCCTGCAGGGCAATGCTGGTGTTCGCATTACTCTCCAGCTCTACTACTATACTCGATACGCCTTCCTGCGACGAGGAGGACATATTCTTTACATTCTCCAACGACGAAAGGGCATCCTCAATCTTTTTGGTAATGGAGCTTTCCACCTCGTTTGCCGAGGCACCCGGAAAGACGGTTGTAATGCTAACTACGGGCGCATTCATTTTTGGGATCAGGTCGTAGTTCAAAAGGGAGTACGATGCAATACCCAAAATGGCCAGTACCGCAAAGGCTACAACTACCAGCGTTGGTCGTTTAATCGCAATTTCAGTTATCGACATTATTGTACGCTTTGTTTAGTTGTTTACTTTAATTGCTTTACCATCGGTAAGGTTAACCTGTCCGGTAGTTATAACCTGCTGGCCTTGGCTAAGACCCGAGGTAACTTCGAGGTATTTATCGTTGCCTCCGCTAACAACAATGCTGTGCAGTACCGCCTTGCCATTCTCGGCAACGTAAACCTGAGCATCCTTCATGCTACCCTGCAGCGCCTCGCGAGGAATACATAGAACCTTACTGCGCGAAGGAAGATCGAAGTGTGCGTTTACGAAGGTGCCTGCCTTAAGGCGATTCTTGCTATTGTTGGCAATTAGGAGTTCTACCTGATAGTTGTGCGCATCGTCGCCTTTGGGGCTAATGAAGCTGATTTTTCCGGTAAATGTTGCCGATGGGTACACCTCGGTTGTAATGGTTGCCTTGTCGCCCTGCTTTAATAGGTAAACGTTGGCTTCCGATACGTTAATCTTAATCTTCAGCTGGTTGATATCTACTACAGTTGCAATTGGATTCCCTACGTTTACATAGGCGCCACGTTCAATAATTTTTTTTGAGATGATGCCGCTGATGGGCGATTTAACGGTGGCATCGGATAGCTGCTTGGCGGCGAGCTGCTCCTGGATTACCGCGTTGTCGTAGGCATTTTGTGCCTCGTCTACCTGCTGTTCGGTGGCGCTTCCACCTTGGAGAAGGCTTTTGTATCGAGCTAAATCTTTGGCCAGCTTCTTAACGCTTATTTGTGAAGATTTTAGCGCGAGCTGCTTTTGCCTGCTGTCGATAAGCGCAATGGTATGCCCTTGGGCAACGGCTTGTCCAAGATCGATGTTTAGCGAGGTGACGTTGCCCTGTGCTTCGGCAGCGATGCTGATTTCCTTAAAAGCGTCAAGGTATCCTACCAGGTTAAGATCCTTTTCTATTTGCAGGCTCTTTACCTCTGCAACATCAACGCTGGTGTAGGAGAGGTCGGTGCTGATATTTTGTTTGGCGTTAATCTTCTTATGATTGCTCACAAGTCTAAATACAACTAGTACAACAAGTACTACGGCGACTATTATGGCTACTGTTCTTTTCATACAAAGTTTTTTTTTTTTTGATGGTCGTATGCTACCTCTTTGGGCAATCTCTTTAAGTTAAGTAAGAAGTTCAATCAGCGCTGTCATTCCGGGCTTGTCCCGGAATCTTCAGTTCCGACATAGTCAATCTAAATAGGAATCCAATAGATTCTAAAAAAGGCCCTTCGAGCAATTCGTTAGATCCCGAGACAGGCACGGGATGACACTCCGATGGAGAGTCTTT
>CAXYUU010000091.1:0-10199 GCA_964292015.1 uncultured Acetobacteroides sp. | reverse complement strand
TGAGTTCGATCGCGACATGACCATCATCGGAAGTAACGGAAACCTACGTTTTATTCGCGAAAACTCCAACGCACCCGAGGATGAGAACATTATTACCTCGCTAACCTGCCAAAGACCCAACGATAAGCTCTCGATACGCGACATTTACTCGGTATGGGCCGAGCAGGAGCTCCGTCGCGGGATTACTTCGCGCCTCCGAGTGGAGCATCAGCAGGTACAATCGGGAGTATTTGTCCCCTTTACCCAAAAAGGAGTACCCGTACCCAATATCTCGGGCTATACGGTAAGCCTCGAAGGGAGATTTTCGTTTGACGAGAAGACGCTCGACAAGTTTATCAGACGATACTACCTCGGATCGAAGTATCCTATCGTCAATGTTGCCCTTACTCTCGGCAACTACAGCGTACTTGATAAGCATCGCTACTACGCCAAGGCATACCTTTCCCTAAAGCATAGCGTGGTGGTTGGTCTTGGACGCATTTCGTACGTGGTAGAGGGCGGAATTATTCAAGGTAAGGTACCATTCCCCCTACTAGAGGTGCATAGAGGTAACGAAACCTACGGACTTACCCGATACCGATTCAATACCATGAACAACCTGCAGCTGGCCAGCGATAGGTTTGCCAGCCTTTTTGCCGAATACCACCTTAACGGTCAATTCGTAAACCGAATTCCCCTCATTCGCGCGCTTAACCTGCGCGAGGTGTTCTCGGCTAAGGTGTTGGTAGGCTCGCTAGCCGAGAAACATCGTCGGATAATGGACTTTCCTACCATCCTCAACGGTATGGAAAAGCCCCTAGTAGAGGTTGGTGCCGGTTTCGAGAATATCCTACGCTTCTTCCGAATCGAAGGCGTGTACCGTCTAAACTCACAGACACTAGAACAGTCGCCACGATTTTGTGTAAAGGCAAGGTTTCAGGTAGAGTTTTAGAGGTTATGCCCAGAAACCATTACGTACACCTTTGCTACAGAAAAAATCAACCAGAATGGCAAAGCTAACCTTGTAACAAGCCAAAACAATGCCCTTTTTAAGGTTCATATAGCAGCATCTGCTTCCGGTTTACCTCATCACGATCCAATATTTAGCAAAAAAGTAATCATATAGTAGCGAACTCCTAATCTGACAACATGAGACCAGCAATTTTCACCATAATAGTAGCTCTCGTTTGCTCAAGTATCTGCGTAAAAGCGCAAGAAATGGTTACCATACATGGACAGGTAACCGACTTTAACACCAATCCTATCGATAGCGTAACAATACGGCTCAAGAACCAGTCGTTTGCCAACCTATACTCTACCGTAACAGATAGAAAAGGGCACTACACACTAAAAGTTCCCAAAGGAAATTACTACTGCCTATACGCCATCAACCTAGATCACTACGGCAAAACAAAACTTGAGTATTGGACATGGAACGTTCCTGCCCTTAACGATTTAGAAATAAACCCTCAGTACGAAAGAATGGAGATTTACGGAATGAACGTATTCGAGCCACAGGTAAGCCCCTGCGAAACGTATATGATCTACTTCCGCCCCATGAGCCTAACAAAAGCCTTACGCCTGTCTGATGAAAGCAGCAAGCAAAAGTTGGAAAAAGAGGCCACCTCCAAGCACGATACCATCGACATTGCCCCCCTAAACATTAGCCCCTCCGAGCTAACCATTCGAATAAATAATCGAGATGCAAAAGTTCTGCACATACAGAAAACTACAGAGTATGCGCGTGGTGCCTACATGTATGGATACCTTGTTCAGGTACTAAAAAATAGCGAAAAGGAGAGCATTAACGATACCGACCAGATTACCGCAATTCTACACTCCACCGAAACTAACGAAACAGGCCGTGCAGATTGCTTCTACCAAAAGAAAAAATTTGTTGTAGCGAAAAAGCAAGGTGCCAATCGCTAGTTCCCATCATAAACACAGGAATGGATGTTGACCCCAATTCTCAATTTCCATAAGAAACACGATCACTTATATCAAATATATATGCTAATCCTAAAGTATTTATGCTAGATTCGCAGATATGAAAAAACGTATTCTACCTGCTTATAGTAATGGAGTAGGCATTACGAATACGCATTCGCTTACCCTTTAGACAACGAAAAGCTATGGAAAACCGTATAGCATGCTGTGGTTTAGACTGCGCTACCTGCGATGCCCGAATTGCTACCGAAAGTAACAACGACGAGCTGAAAAGGGTAATTGCCAAGAAATGGCAGCAGATGTACAATGCACCAGATATTACCCCCGAATCGATAAGCTGCACCGGATGTAGAGCCGATGGGGTGAAGTTTGCGCACTGCAACGAGTGCGAAATAAGGCGTTGTGCCAAGTTTAAGGAGTACGAAACCTGTGCCGACTGTCCCGATATGGACGTTTGCGATATTGTTGCCGCTATACACCAGCATGTACCCGAAGCGGTAGATAATCTTAAGAACCTGAAGTAGACAGAAATCGCTCCAACCTATCAGCTTTTCGAAAAAGTACTCCAACTGTAGCAGCAATAAGACCAGCTGTTGATCAGAAAATAGGTGCGAGTAATAAAGAGTAGAATATTTTTTTGCCTAGCCAACAATCTGTAGGTTCTAAGCAGGTAAAGGAAACGGGGTGTGTCGTAAAGGCATGCCCCATTTTCGTTAAGCCTCCCAATATAAATAAAGACCTATCCGTTTCCCAGCCCGCCTATACTACTCCATCCCCCAAATTCAACCATTTATCCTACAATTTCCACCTCTCATCGAAAAAAGATTTCGAAAACCTGTAGCTATACCGATTTTTGCAGCAATCAGGAGCTTGCCGATGTTTAATAGTAGAACTTCTCAAGAGTAATCCTCCACCTAAACTTTCGATGTTAAATTGTAAAAAATCAACGGCAGATACTTTGTAAACTATTTACCTTGCAAAAGTTTTTTAAGTACAACACCGAATGACAGAAGAGAAAAAGGAGCTAATCAACAAAATACTGGAGCTATTTAGACGGTATGGCATCCGTAGCGTAACCACCAACGATATAGCCCGCGAGCTGGGCATATCAAAAAAAACGCTGTACGAACAGTTTGCCGACAAGTCGGAGATGATTGAGCAAACGCTACTCCTAATGTACGAGCGGTTGGAAGCATCGTTTAAGGAGGTAAAGGACAAAAAGCTGGGAGCGATAGCTTCCCTACTCGAAATTTACCAGCAGATTAACGAGATGATGAAGTATAGCAGCCCAAACATGGAGTACGATATGAGGAAGTACTACCCCGAGCTATTCTGCAGGGTGTTTAAAAATTTCAACGAGATAATTTACAATATCCACGTCGAAAATATGAACCAGGGAAAGGCCGAAGGGGTATACCGCGAGGTAAATACCGATATCATTGCCCGGTTAATCAGCCACAAGGCACAAATGGGGCTTTTTGACGTGTTTACCATCGACGAGCTGTATTCGAAAAAGGTGCACAAGGAGATGTTTCTCTACCACCTCTACGGCATCTGCAACGAAAAGGGGCATGCTATGGTAAAAAGCCAGCTAAACGAATTCTTTACAAACACTCACATTTAACCAGCTAGCAATGAAGTCAAAAAAATTCTACTATATCAGTAAAATATCGGAGGTGTTTCTAGAACATGGTATAGGAAATCTTACCGTTGAAATGATTGCCGAAAAAATTGGGGTAACAAAGAAAACCCTATACAACTATTTCGAAAGCAAGCAGCAAATGGTAGAGAGCTTCCTAGACTACCTATCGCTAAGGCAGAAGAAGGAGATCAGCGAAATGCTCTCGCTGAATTTGGAACCTGTAGAAGTGCTGGTTAAGGTTGCCAAATCGATATACAACAACTCGCAATACTACCATAAGAAGCTCGAAAACGAGGTTGAACCCCGTTATAAGGATAGCCTACACAGCATCATCTACAAGCGAAGGGGCGAGCTGGTTGAGTTTTTAGCCTTCAACTTTAACAAGGGAATTCATTTAGGGCACTTCGAGAGCGATCTGGATGTAGAGCTGGCCAGCAAGTTCTACCTATTTGGAATGGAAAACCTATTCCTATCGCACCACCGCTTTACACCACTAATAAAGGGCGAAAAGGAGATAGATCAAATTCTATACTACCAGCTTAAGGGGATGTGTACCCCAAAAGGGTTAGACCTACTAAGAAAGTCCGTAAACTTTAAAATTAATCTCTTACAACAAGCATGAAAAAGGTAAAAGCAGCCCTTGTATTGGCAATAGTGCTGATAGCCGGTAGTAGCTTTGCATCCAGCGAGAGCAAGGAAAAAAAGGTACTTACCCTATCTCAAGCCCAAGAAATTGCCATGCAGAACTCGTTATCTATAAAAGATGCCAGCTACGACCTGGAATCGGCAAAAAAGAAGATTTGGGAGACTACGGCAATTGGCCTACCTCAGGCTGATGCAAAGTATGGGTTTACCTACAACCCCGGCAGCTTACCAATGGCTCCATTTGGGAAAAACGGAGAAATGATTGCACTTGGAGAAAAAACAACGTCTAACATTACAGGCACGGTATCGCAGCTAATATTTAGCGGCTCCTACATCGTAGGTCTTCAAGCATCTAAAACATACCGGTTAATTGTAGAGCAAAGCCTGGCCAAAACCCAAATAGACACCCGCAGTGCTGTTGCACAAACCTACTACCTCATCCTGCTCACCAGCCAAACAGGCGAAGTGCTAAAGGGGAATTTGGAAAACCTCAACAAATCGCTCAACGACACCCAAAAGATGTTCGAAAAGGGATTCACCGAGGAGACGTCGGTAGATCAGCTAAAGATTGCGGTAAACGACCTGAACCTTTCGCTTACTACAGTTCAACGTCAGGAGCAGGTGGCCCGTAGGCTGCTAAACTTTCAAATGGGAACCAGCATGGACGAACCCGTAGAGCTTTCAGATAAGCTCGAGAATATTGTTCTGGCCATTAATCGCGATAAAATAGTGGAAACCCCCTTTGTTCTAGAAAAGAACATGGACTACAACATATCGCTCACCAATATTAAGGCAAAAAAGCTTCAGTATAGGCTCGAACAGGTAAGCTACCTACCCACCATTTCGGGATTTTACCAGTACTACAAAAACTTTAAGGATCCACTTCTAAGCTTTAGCTCTACCAATTTAGTAGGCTTGAATATTTCGCTACCAATATTTAGCAGCGGTCAACGCTACTCTAAGGTTCAACAGGCAAAGATAAACCTTAGCAAAGCCGAAAATGCCAGAGAGCAAGTAGCCCGTGCGCTAACTATGGAATACCTGCAGGCACGCGATGACTTTAATACCGCCTGGGAGAAGTACCTCAACAGTAAAAGTAGCCTTACCCTCTCACAAAAGGTATTTAAGGATATAACCATAAAGTACACCAACGGTATGGCATCGAGCATGGATTTAACCCAAGCCAACGATAAGCTACTTCAAACTGTTAACAACATGTACAGCGTAGAATTCGACTTGCTTAATGCCAAGCTACGCCTCGACAAAGTAACCAACAACCTCTAAGTAAAAAACATCACCACTAATATGAGAACAGGTTTAATTACAGCAACAGCCATATGCCTCTTTCTGGCAGGATGTTCGAGCAAGCCTACTGCCGAATCGATTCGCACCCAGATAACTGATCTGAAAACAAAATCGTTTGAAATAGATAAGCAAATCAACGAGCTGGAAAAGCAGCTAGCAACACTCGGATCCAAGCAAACTACCGGTTTTATTCCGGTAGAGGTAAAGATGGTAAATCCTGAGAATTTCGACCACTATTTGGAGCTAAGCGCCAACGTAGAGGCCGAAAACGATGCCATGGTTAGTCCCGAAACTGCCGGACAAATCAAACGCATCATGGTATCGAAGGGTCAGTTCGTAAAGGCAGGAACCCCACTTATTAGGCTAACCACCGAAATAATGGACAACTCCATCATGGAGGTAAAAAACCAGCTAAGCCTAACAAAGGATATCTACCAAAAGCAAAAGGCTCTTTGGGATCAAAAGGTGGGATCCGAAATACAGTACCTACAGGCAAAGAATAACAAGGAAGCCCTAGAGCGTAAGCTCGAAACTCTTCGTTCGCAGCGCAACATGTCTACCGTAACCGCGGCATTTAGCGGGGTAGTCGACGATATTTACCAGAAGGAGGGCGAGCTGGCCATGCCAGGCAAGCCAGTACTACACCTAGTAAACCCATCGGCGATAAAGATTAAGGCAGATGCTTCGGAAAGCTTCATTGGCACCATTAAAAAGGGTCAAATGGTAGATGTTCAATTCCCATCGAATCCCAATCTGAAGCTAAAGCTTCCGGTAACCCGCGTAGGAAATGTGGTTGATATGCAGAGTAGAACGTTCCAGGTGGAGGTTACCTATAATGGTAACGATGGTGGATCGAAGATACTTCCAAACCAGATAGCCACGCTCGTACTTAAGGACTTTAGCAACCCAAAAGCATTTGTGGTACCATCACTTATTGTAAAGAACGACGAAAAAGGTCAGTTCCTATTCATTGCACAAAATACCCCAAAAGGTTTTATCGCTAAAAAGGTGTACGTAAAGGCAGGGTTAACCTACCAGGACTACACCTCTATTGAAAGCGGATTAAAAGCTGGCGACAAGGTTATTATTGCAGGTTTCAACCAGGTAACCTCTGGCAGTCCGCTGAGTGTAAAATAATCTACAGAGGAGACTACTATGTCAGAAAATTTAGACCGCGAAATAAAAAGGAGCTTTGGTCCAACCAACTGGGCTCTCAAAAACAAGATAACGATATTCCTTGCCACAGCGATGATTACGCTGTTCGGAATGTTTACCTATACCAACCTACCTAAGGAGCTATTCCCCGAGCTGGTTATACCAACTATTATGGTACAAACCATCTACCCGGGTAACTCGCCAGTGGATATCGAAAACCTAATTACCCGCCATCTCGAAAAGGAGATTGAGTCGGTAAAAGGGGTGAAAAAGCTCTCCTCTACCTCCTACCAGGACGTTTCGATGGTAATTGTGGAGTTTAACACCAACGTCGACATTAAGGATGCCAAGCAAAATGTAAAGGATGCGGTGGATAGGGCAAAGCGCGATCTTCCAAACGACCTACAGCAGGATCCGGTTGTAAACGACATCGACTTTTCGGAGATTCCGATCATCAACATCAACCTTTCTGGTGACTTCAGCCTAGAGGAGCTTAAGAAGTATGCCGACTACCTGCAGGATCAATTCGAAGCGCTACCACAGGTTTCGAAGGCAAACATACAGGGCATCGAAGATCGTGAAATCAAGGTAAATGTTGATCTGGCAAAGCTCGAATCGTACAACCTCTCCTTTAACGACATCGAAGGTGCCATTGCTGGCGAAAACCTTTCGGTATCGGGAGGGGAAATAAAGTTGGGAGCAACCCAACGTTCGGTACGCATCGACGGGGAGTTTAAGAACATTGCCGATATCGAAAACATTATCGTAAAACGGGATAACAACAAAACCGTTTACCTTAAAGATGTTGCCGAGGTAAAGGATGGATTTGCCGAGGCAAAAACCATTGCCCGTCTCGACCACAATCCTGTTCTTTCTATTCAAGTTGTTAAAAAGAGTGGACAAAACCTACTTGAGGCTGTTGAGCGAATTAATCAGGAGTTAAAGAAGGCTCAAACGAATAATGCCATCCCGAAAAATCTGGTTATTACCATTACCAACGACCAGAGTGATGCCATTACGTTGCAAATTGAGGATCTACAGAACAACATGCTGCTAGGTATAATACTGGTACTGCTCGTTCTCTACTACTTCCTTGGTACACGTAACGCAATGTTTGTGGCCAGTGCCATTCCGCTATCGATCCTCATCACCTTTATCACGATGACGTTCCTTGGCTTTACCATAAACATGATGACGCTGTTCTCGCTCATCCTTGCGCTGGGTATGCTTGTCGACGACTCCATTGTGGTTGTCGAGAACATCTACCGATTTGTGAACAACGGCTACAAACCATTCGAAGCGGCCAAAAAGGCTACCGGAGAAATTGCCATACCGGTTATTACCACCACCATGACTACCTTAGCGGCATTCCTTCCGCTGATGTTCTGGCAGGGTATTATTGGCGAGTTCATGAAACAGCTGCCCATTACGCTGGTTATTGTAATGAGTGCCTCACTATTCGTTGCGCTAGTAATTGTTCCCGTATTTGCCGCAGTTTATATCAAGATAGACAAGCACGAGGACCATCCTGCCAAGCAAAAGTCGGTACGGAGGAATGCCCTTATTATGATGGGCGTTTCGGTGATATTCTACCTTTTAGGCTGGTATACCATTGCCAACCTGCTGGTTATTATCGCGGCAATAATGCTGCTTAACGTATACGTATTCCATAAGCTACAAAAATGGTTTATGACCGTAGGTTTAGATCGCCTAGAGAATGGCTACAAGCGTGCCGTGGGTTTTGCCCTAAAAGGTAAGAATCCTCGCAAGTTTTTCCTTGCCACCATTGGCCTATTTGTAGTTACGCTTGTCCTATTTGGGCTGCGCCAGCCAAATGTGCTATTCTTCCCCGAAAGTGATCCGAACTTCATCTCAATAATTACCGAGCTTCCTGCCGGTTCCGATGTTTCGGCTACCAATGCTGCCATGAAGCGTATAGAAAACGATCTGGATAGTATCCTTAAACCCAACAAGAACATTGTTGAGTCGATGCTTACCACAGTTGGTAAGGTTGTACGCGACAACGAGTTCTCGGGAACCGAGCAGCCGAACAAGGGTATGATTACCGTTTCGTTTGCAAAGTTCATCGACCGTCATGGTGTAGACACCAAGAAGATACAACGCCAAGTGGCCAACGAACTGGTGGGCAAATACCCCGGCATTATTATAAGTGTAGAGAAAGAAGCTAGTGGACCACCCGTTGGACACCCTGTAAACATCGAAATTGCCGGTGAAGATTTCAACCGTTTGATTTCGCTCTCCGACTCGCTTATTGGCTACATCAACTCCAAGCAGCTAGATGGTATCGAAGGTCTTAAGATGAACATCGATATCGGAAAGCCAGAACTGCTGGTTAAGATTGATAGGGATAAGGCTCGCCGCTTTGGCCTCTCTACAGGGCAGGTTGCTATGGCGATACGTACATCGCTATACGGCAAGGAGGCCTCGAAGATGAAGGTAGGCGAAGACGACTACCCCATTCAGATAAGGCTGATGGATAAGTACCGATACAACCTTTCGTCGTTGCTAAACCAAAAGATTGCGGTTCACGAAAACAATAACGTGAAGATGATTCCGCTTTCGGCAGTAGCCACCTTCGAAAATGACAACACCTACATGTCGGTTAACCGCCTCGATCGCAAGCGCGTTATTACCGTTTGGAGTAACGTAATCGAAGGGTATAACTCCAACGCCATAAACGAACAGCTTCGTTCTATTCTTCCCAACTTTAAGCTCCCCGATGGCTATACCATCGCCCAAACTGGAGAGCAGGAGAAGCAGGCCGAATCGATGGGATTCCTCGTATGGGCACTTATCATTGCCTGTGCCATGATCTACCTGATAATGGTTACCGAGTTTAACTCTACGCTGCTGCCGTTCATCATTATGGGCACGGTGATATTCTCCTTTATCGGGGTAATTGGCGGTTTAGCTACGTTTAAGATGGACTTTGTGGTTATCATGACCGGAATTGGTATCGTATCGCTTGCCGGTATTGTGGTAAAGAATGGTATTGTGCTTATCGACTACATCGAGCTGCTCAAGCTAAGAAAAACCCACGAGCTCGGACTAAGCTCCCCCTTTGAACTACCGTCGGACATTGCCCGCGAATGCGTAAAGGAGGCTGGAAAGACGCGCCTTCGTCCGGTTATTCTTACCGCTATTTGTACCATCCTCGGACTAGTACCTATGGCCATTGGTATCAATATCGACTTTGTAGGCATGATTACCCATTTTGATCCGAACATCTACTTTGGTGGTGATATCGTTTCGATGTGGAAGCCCATTTCATGGACTATCATTTTCGGACTTTCGTTTGCCACCTTCCTAACGCTTATTATTGTTCCGGTAACCTACACGCTGGTTATCGATATGCAAATTCGCTTTAGAAAGAGGTTCCACAAACAGTAAAGAACCACGTTTATTTTTTGATTAGTACAGACCTAAGAGGGATCGGCAATATGCCGAGGGCTCGTTCTTTTTCCACCCCCCCCTTCTCATTTACCCAGCTACATATTCGCACCCA
>CAXYUU010000090.1:0-10220 GCA_964292015.1 uncultured Acetobacteroides sp. | reverse complement strand
AGCCTGATTATCCTGAACCGCATATAGTTCATGCAAAACATTGTGCTGAAATTGAATTAACCGAAGAGTTGCTTTTGGAGTGTGGTTTTTCATTTGACCCTCGTTTATCAAATGAAAGGGAGAATGATAGAGTATATCATATTAATCCAGTATTATTTGGTAAATCAGACAAAACCGATGTCGTTGGCTCTGATTTATCCTTAATCGCACACGGGGATAATATATTTCTTCTCAAGAATGTGTGTATGGATAATAACTACCTAGAAGATGGCATTCAGATTAAATCGCTTCACCATTTGCAAAACATTCACTACGATCTAACAGGAGAAGAATTAAGGATTGACATTGAAAAACCTTAACCCCACTCTCCACTATCCAACTTCTCGTTTATTTCAGATTCGCTCATCTCATGGATGGGCTTTTCTACTTTAGGGGCTTCGTATACCGGTACGTCTTCGGGGAAAACGTCGGAAAGCTCCACGCTAAAAGGAATATTCATGTATCCCTTCTCACCTAGTATCTGTTCGTAGATAATAATCCAAGTACCACTATTTAGGTCGAGAGTGTTGGGGAGTAGGTCGATGATGATGTTGATAATGTCGAGGCTAAAGGCAGGGCATAAAGACAGCATCCTTTCGCGAGCATCTTGCGCTACTAACTCCTTGATGTAAGGCTTATCTATCTTGTAAACGTTCTTTTCTTCGAAGAAGCCAAACTTATACCACCTCTTGAAAACATAGCCCGAAATACCGTTTAAATTGACATCCTCCAACCTACGGCACCCGTTACCCGTTTGGTTGCAAAAATCGCGCTTCTTTATTGAGCTGCTGTAGTTTCTGTAGCATTGGTGTATGTCCTTTAACTTGTACATCATCTTGTTTGGCTTATCCAAAACAACAGTCCCATTGTACCTAATAATCGTTCCTACCCACTTAGCCGACTGCTGGAGGATATAGAAAAACTCGGAAGGGAAAGTAAACATCTCTTCAACCGTGTGTATTCGTAGGACGTGGCGGCCATCGCCGGCGGTGAAGTCGCTAAATATCTTAGCGTACCTCTCCACCTGGGCGTATGACTTTGACCGTGACTTTAGATACTCGATTTCGATAATTGGAGTGTCCATTGGAGTGTCCATGTGATGCTTAAATTTATTCGAATTGCTTTAAATAGCAAGAACTAATATTACCATTCGTTGTTTTCTATTTGCTTAGAAGTGCTACCTTCTTTTATAGCAACTTCAATTGCATTAAGTGATGCCATCGCTTTTTTATGTGATAAATAAAATATTTTTCCCATCCTATTTTTACTATCTCCATCTTTATTGACTGGAAATTGTTTATTTATAATTAGTTTGAAAGTTGATGGATTTCCAGACCCGCCCCCATTGAAATACTCTGAATATTCAGTGAGCGTAAGTAAAATTCTTGCTTTTCCATCTTTAACATTTACTCTTAATATGTGGTAGGTGCCAGTATATATAAATCCAAATCCATTAGAATATCTGAATATTTCATCATATAGACCCTTTCCAGTAATTTCGCCTTTGTCTTTATCTTGAGTTTGTATTACGGATTTTCCGCTACCATAGTTGTATATGAAATAATTCAATGCTCTATTATAGATGTCTTCTTTTTTCATTCCGGGGACTTCGACAATTTTTTGATAGGTTACATTACCATTATCATCCAACGACCATTGGCTTTCAATTTCTTGTAGCATTTTTTTTACTTCGGAATTTTGACCGTAAGTAAAATTACAAGAAATCAAGATGATTATTACTGATAGAAATTTTTTCATAATGCTATTTTTGTTTGTTGAGTTTCTTATTCATTCATAGCGCTATCAAGAAGTTCTCTGTCATTTTTAGAAATGACTATAGAATTAGGTTTGTTTATAACTTTCACAGTACCGTCCATATATTGAACTTTAATCGACACAATTTTTACATTTTCAACAAGGTCAGAAAACCAAACATATTCAAATGCGTATTTGGATATAACATCCGGTTTAATTGGGCCAATAGCCTTCTTTGTTGCCAAATACGAGCGGCTTTTTATATCTAAAACTTTATCCCCTACAGCATTGTACCCAATAAATTTAAACCATATGTATTTAATTGTCTTCTTTGTTGGATTGTAAACAGATATATTTATACTAGTTCCTTCTGTATATTCACTTTCATCGTAGTAGTCCCAATCGTAAATTGCCAGACCTGCAAATTTGTATTTATTTAAAGAGGTAAGAGACTTCGATAACTGAATGGTATATACACCTTTAGCAATAAATGTCGTATGCTCCCTAAATTTGCTTTCAACCTGCTCGGGTAATAAATTTATCTCGTTAAATGTATAATCGCCAACAATAGATAATTTAGATTCTGAAATGAAATATGTTTTGGCATTATTGATTATCTCATAAAAACAAGAATAATCTTCTACGTAATTATTATAGCAACTTTTTGCACCTACAACATAAACTACAGTACCTTTTGATAGTTTTACATCTTCGTCAACATAACAGTTTGAGTTTACACTTTCTCCTACGTAAACATCCTCTTTTACTATGCCATGTATGATAGTCGAGTCTGTAATTGGCTTATTTGTAGATAACTGTGCCTTTGAGTAAGGTGATAAAGTTGCAAAGAAAATAAATAACCAGAATAATTTCACGTTCATAATCGTATGGTTTTAAAATAGTTGACAATATTCGTTTTTTATAATCGAAAGTTAATCATTTCCTCTTCTCAACTCTTTCATATAGAAGAGCTGCTGAATATCTTTTAGGTGCAGCAGGAAGTCGGGGTAGCGGTCTTTATCGGGGTTGTACGAGTGGCAGGTTATAATACCACTCTCTACATCGTGATCGATAATTTCCTTTAATAGAATCCCATCTTCTTTATGCACTATTAGAAACACCTTCGGAATGTGAAGCTTGCATAACCAGTAGTCTTTATACAACTCCCTACCTAGCACCACATCGCCGCTGCATATCGCTTGACGGCTATTATCATCCATACTATCACCTCTTATCTCGAATGCTACGTAGTTGCCACCGCTGTACTTTTTAATGGCATAGTACATTGGCTGCTTTTCGAGGTACTCAGGATCGGCATACCCTGATAGGTAACCAGCCTGTGCGTATTGCCCTATAAGAGGGGCTATCGTTATGCTTAACTCGCTTGGCGATATTGCTATTGCGTTATATTCTGGAATAAAACCGTCATTATTCTTAAGCATACTTCCCTCACCTGTCAGTAGCCATCCTGTATTCAATGTTGGGTATTGCATAGCAATTCTATTTAGCGTAGCGGGCTGTATAGAGTTTCTGATTGCATTTACATACCCTCCGGAAAGGCCAACTGCATCCGCAAACTTCTTTTGGCTAATTTTTTCATGTTTCAAGTACTCTATAAGTCGTTCTTTTACAGACATCTAAAAAATAATTGTTAAAACACATAAAATATCTATGTAAAAACTTGCATATCACATAGAGCTGCTATATATTTGCATCATCAGTCAATCACTAATCAACGAGTATTGCTTTCAGTTGCAATCTTCAATAATACAAAAATAGTGATGATTGTCAAAATTAACCAGATTAAAAATAATCCAAAATGGCAAATGAGACCATAAGCCTTGAAGAGAGGCGCAAGTTAGAGGCTCGACTTGATAGAGGTGAGAAGCGAATCATTGCTGAAAAGACCGGGCTAAGCCGCATAGCGGTGCAGCGATATTTCAGCGAAAAGTACAATACGAGCCTAGGCCATTCGGCTACTGAGAAAATCACCAAGGCTCTTTTAGAGCTGGTGGGAGGTAGAGCCGACAATTTTAAGAAAATGTCCAAAACGATTAAAAACCTGTAGTCATGGTACAATTAAGCAGAACAACGATTCAGATGGTAGGCATAGAAAGTATGAAGCAAATCATCAAGGACAACAAGACCAAATTCGCCTTTAAGGGCGAAGGACACATTTACTCGACACTTGGAATGTGGATGAGATTACGACAAATCGCCCTAAGCAACTTAGCCAATAGCGCTACAATACAGTAGGATCATGGAGAAAACAGAGAAAAAACGCGAGCTGACCATAAGTGCTACTGACAGGCAGATACTGAATGAGAAGCTTACGACGAAAGAGAGGATTGAGGTAGCCAGCAAAGCAGGGGTAAGCATATTTACCATTCAGCGGTACTTCAAAGAGGAAGATCAGGACAGGTTGGCCGTCGATACCACCATCAAGGTTACGAATGCCATAATGAAGTTCATCAAGAATAGAAACAAGAAGTTGAAAGATCTTTCAACGGCAATAAACAAGCTATAGCCATGTGTACCCTTCCAGCCGGACTGACCAACGATAACGCCGAGATATTTGCCACCGACACTTTTAAGTCGGCAGCTCTTCACGGGGGACAGGTCAAGCCACTAAGCAGCCTACCTGCAGCTATCCATAAAATGCTACTCGTTGAGATGTACAACGACACTAAGGCGCTAAAAGGGCTAAAGATGCTAGGCATTAACGAAGAGAGCGAAATGCTCGAAGCCTACAACTTTTGCAAGCGTGGGGAATTTGATAAGGTAGCCGATGTTGCAGGGCATGTACTGACCTCCGAGGCGGTAAACTGTGGCAGACATGGGCGTTGTGAGGCAGAAGGGTTAATGTGTAAGCCTGTACAGGTAAACGGCGAGACGCTCACCCAGCGCGAGGCCCAATGCTTAAGGTTGCTCGGACAGGGCAAAACCTACAAGGATATCCAAAAGGAGCTCAACTACACAACGGTAGTTAGCGCAAACTCTTTAGTCTCCCGACTATACAACAAGATAGGCGCAAGCGACAAGGCTAAGGTAGCCCTACTCGCAGCACAAGTTTTCAACCTATAAACTCAAAGGTTATGAAAGAAGAACATTACTCCTTAATGAGCAGCATGATTTACTTGACCGACAAGCTAGCTGAAAAGACAGGTGAAACAGTCGAAGTTACCAGTGCTAGGTACATCGCACCATTAAAAGGAGAAGGTAAGTTTCACGTGGTTGCACAAATTGGTAAGGCAATCATTTCGGGTAGTGTCAATTCGGTAGGTACCACCATGACCAACCTATTCGAGACCTACAACATCACGGTACAAAAGCCCCAGTACGTCACCCTTTAAAATCAAGGCCATGCTAAAGATTGACACGATCAGAGAAATTGAATCTCAAATAGAAAATCTTAAGGTGAAGCATGAAGACATTAGCAATCACCTAATCAGCAGCAAGGAGATTAACTACGAAGAGGTAAGTAGGATGCAAGCATTGGAGGTAAAGATTAGCCGCCGTCTCAACTGGGTGGATTACCTAGTAAACGAAAGAGAGCTCCCGCTAGAATATCAGTACGAGTTTGCTCTTTAAACACACAGCCCTGCGCTTTAGGCGTGGTTCGAAACCGACAGGGCACAACCATTTTAAAGCTTACTACTATGTGTAAAAATGAACTTTTATCAACACTCAAAAGATCAAGCCAGTTTGAGTGCGTTATTGCCGGTAATAAAATGCTAAGCTATAATAAATCCTTAAAACCCGTCGCCCACTATGAAGTTGCAGACAATAAGTTATTTGTTGTTCAGTTCAATAGATCATACACCGAGATTAAGGCATTTGCTGAATTTATGGTAGAATCATACAACACAGAGCACAACAGTAATTTCGAGTTGGTTTTTGAGTTTGTAAAAATAGTAAACGCCAGTTAATCATACTAATATGTATGCAAGCCCTGCGCTTTAGGCGTGGCCGTCGAAGGCAACAGGGCACACAATACACCGTGGCGTATCGCTTGGCGGGGTCTGAAAACACGGGGAGGGGGTAAGCGATAATCGTAGCGTTTCGGTTGGTAAGTTGTGCAACTACGATGTAACAGTAACCGAGAAACAAGCTCTTTGACATGCTGACGGACGATAGATTAGGTATGAGGGAACAAGCGAGCGATTTGGTCGCCACGACCTTGCAACAGCGTACTTAAGAAGTCAAAAAAATAAATCCCTGCGGTTAAGCCGTGGCCGTCGAAGGCAACAGGGAACACAATACTGCCATTGTTTTTTTTTATAGAGTTTGTTAAAGTGAAAAGCAATCATCTGTGAGGGGCGTTGCTTTTAAATTATTCGGGGGTATGATGAAATGGCCAGACATAATCAAGCAACTAGTCAAAGCGTGCACCACTGGCTAGTTGATGATGCTGACGGTAGCGTAAAAACTGCGGTAGTAATACACGATGCAAGCGCTATTTACTGAGCATTGCAGGTTCGAGCCCTGCTACCTCCACAAACCTTTTGAAGAATGGCTCTGAAAAGTAGAATGATGCATCGTTTTACCTACCAAGTTGCAAATTGGATAGGAGCCTATGTTAAACGAAACAATTAAATCCCACAGTCAAATGACAACAGTAGCCATAAACATTAAACGAGGCGACCTTGTAATTTACAAAGGAACGCCCGACCTGCAAAGTAAGGTAGTTCAAGTGCTGAGTACTGGACAGGTAGATATTACTACCAAGTTCGATAGTAAAATGAAGCCTTCGAGAATGCGGGTTTCACCTAGCGACCTTATTCCTTTTAAATTCAAAAGAGGTGATAAGGTAAGGCATTGCGATACTCCCGAACTGGTAAGCGTGGTTAATTGTACCAAACCAAACGGGTATGTAGAAATAGACACTTGGATTGAAGCCCGAAAAACAACAAGTAGAACCGATGTACTCCCTGAAAAGTTGACAAAAATTTAAACCCAAAGCGCCGCACGTCTCACGATTCGCGGCGTTAATCTTTTACAAAAATGAGTGAATTTAAAAACCCAGTAGCCAAGCTTAAGATTGCCGAAATAGAGGCAATGACACCATCTGTGATGGTCGAGAACGATGTCGTAGAGGATAAGTTTGTACAACTATTCAACAACATCCACGGGGTAAAGGATGGTCAGATGTTCTACGAAAAGGAAAAGCACAGCTTCATCAAGCTGATTACCGAAACGCCAGCCCTGCAACAATGTTCTAGGTTTAGCCTTTTCTGCATCTTTTTAGACATTGCAGTAAATGGATTGAGCCTTGATAATACAGGAGGCAGACCGCTTTGCTATGTTATTTCTCGCAACACAAAAACGGGGCGCAAGGATAACGGGCGCGATGTTTACGAGAAGCGCGCCAATCTGATGATTAGCGGATATGGTGAGCTGGTAATGCGTCAACGAGCGGGACAACTTAAGTATGTAGATAACCCCGTGATCATCTACGAGGGTGATTATTTCGAGCCTTCGCTTGTGAATGGCAAAAAGGTTGTTTCGTACAAAGGGGTTAATCCACGGGTATCTAATCGCATTGTGGGGGCGTTCATTCGCATTGTTCGCAACGATGGAAGCGAGGACTTCAGCTGGATGCTCGAAAGTGATATTGACCGCTTGAAACGCTACAGCGAAAAGGGGAACTCCTACTGGGATGCCGATAAGAAAAAGATGGTAACTGGTGATGCAAACGCCCTTTACTCATCTCACGGCGGTGGTGTCGATCCTGGCTTTCTTGAGGCTAAAATGATTAAGCACGCCTTCGACGCTTACCCCAAAGTACGAACAGGAAACTTTACCGCTCTCGAAACGCAGGAACAGCCACAAGCAATCGATTACGGCGTAGAGGAAGAATCAGATGAACCAACAGCAATCGAAGAAAGAAGCTTTGATGAAGCCCAGGTTATCACAGAGACCGAAACACCAGTTGTTAAACCCAATGATGAAATTTTCTGATGGAACAAGAAAATCTACCCGCTACCGGTAACGAGAAGTCACCAGCAGCACTATCCGACGCAACTTTTGGAGTTGTACTAAAAACAGGTCCGGAAGTCTTAACTCAGAATCAAGACAGCCACGACAAGGCTTTAGGTGCATGTTCGGCACTACTTGAAAAGATCAAGGTGCAGGGCATGAACGACCAGTTAGACATCGAGGCCAACGAGTTGCTTATAAAGGTCAACAAGACCAGTAAGGCACTTAACGACAGGCGAGCACCCGTAACGCAGATTATTGCAGCGGTTGCTAAGATGTTTACCTCTCTCGAAAGCGACCTCGACCAAAAGAGTGACAAAACGGTTCCTTACCAAATTGTTAAGGCTCGAAATGAGTATGCACAAAAGAAGCTAATCGAGCAAAGGGAGAAAGAGGCACTAGCAAAGAAGAAGCTCAACGAAGATAACGAACGATCGACCGTGGAGGGTACTTTGTTGCAAGCCTTAAAAACTTACTTCGCCAACTACGTAGCAGATCGCAAGCAAGCAATCAAAACGCTATTCGACGGGATCAACCTCGACACTTTCGGAGAAACGGCGCTTATCATCGATGACTTCAGCATTGAGTACCCACAAGCGCACTTCGATAAGTTCACGGCAAGCGTGTCGGTTGTACATATCAGCCGCGACGAATTACCCTCGCTAAAGGTAAAGGTGGTTAGCAATAAGTATGCAGCCTTTGCCGAAGAGTTCGAGACTGAAATCTCAACCTACAAGCAGGGTATTATCGACCTTCTACCAAGTCGTAAACGTGAGCTAGAAGAGATAGCAGAGGCCAAGAGGCTTGAGGACATCGAAACGAAACTTAGGGAAAAGGAGATTGCCGACCTTGCCATTAGCAACAAGGCCGAAGCCGACCGTAAGCAAAAGGAGCTTGATGATTTAGCCATTGCTAACGCAGCAGAAGCCGCCCAAAAGCAAAAGGTAATTGACGATCGTAATGCAGCGGAAGCCCTTCGACTAGAAACCGAGGCAGCTCAAAAGCAAAACGAAATCAATGCTCAGACACAAGCGGAGATTACCACGGCCAAAACGGGCAACCTATTCGCACACAGTGGCGAGTTATTTACAACCCCAACTGAAGAAGTTGGACGTACTAAGGTGGTTTACAAGATCGAAGTTACCAACCCAGCGGGTTACCTGCTCATTGCAGGCAAGTACTTCGAGAAAGAAAAACCATCCAAACTCACCATTGAGAATTTGGAGAAGAAAACCTTCGCACAGATGCGAGCCTTCGTCGAGAAGCTGGCAACCGACAATGAAGAGTTTATCATTAACAAGTTCATTGTTTACAGCGAGAAGGCCGAAGTATCCGCAAAATAACTAAGAGCATGGGAAAGACAGGTATTGAGTTAATTGCCCAAGAAAGGGCTGAGCAGATTGAAAAGCATGGCATAACTATAGAAATAGATGCCAAGACAAATGATTTTAATCAGCTAAGAAGCGCGGCAATAATGCTACTCGATGGATACACATCTGCCGATGAGTATAATAGTACGCCATTCAAATGGAATGAGGCAAAATGGGATCACATGATGTCAAAACCTAAAAAGGAAAGGTTAATAATAGCAGGAGCGTTGATTGCTGCTGAGATTGACCGTTTAACTGCTGATTAAGATGAAAAAACTTATCGAAGCAAGTGGTGATTACTCTTTTGAAAATTCATACCAAGTAAAAGCTAGTGTTTTACGAAAGGCTTTTAATGCAGGTGCTGAATTTGTTCAACGTTGGATTCCGGTAGATGAGGAGTTACCTAAAAATAGAGGTCAGGTATTGTGCAAGGGAATCAATTTTACAGAAGTTCTGAGTTATGGCGGAAATTTCGATGGATGGATGTCTTGTATAGACATGGAGGCGATATTCAATGTTACCCATTGGCGACCAATTGAAATAAAATAGCCATGAACTAAGATTGTAAACAGTTAATACTAAATGTTATGTTTGATTATATCAAGGAGTACTACAAGTTACCATTCCTGAAAAAAGGAATGAAAGTAGAATACGAAGGCGTAAAAGGAACCATTACGGGCGCGAGAGGTCAATACTTACTCATAAAAGAAGACGGTAATAAGCATTCAGACCCGTATCATCCTACGTATCATCTAAAGTATTTTGATTCAGAAGGTAAAGAGATTCATTACGAGGCTTAACCATGAATCAAGATCCTTATTTCGGAAGGCCGGAGGTATCTAACTCCGACCTTCACGATTTAGACCGTATGCTGCGAGGCAGCTACGACGATCGCGACCCCACCAACGCCTACAAGTTCGGAACGCTAATCGATGCCATAATAACGGAACCCGAAACAGTAGACTACTACAAGCGCACTTGCCACGGGGAACAGTACACCGTCGAAGAATTTGAACAGGCAAAAAAGATGCGTGACGCTTTTAGGCGCGACCCTATCGCAAAACAACTACTCCCCCT
>CAXYUU010000089.1:0-10288 GCA_964292015.1 uncultured Acetobacteroides sp. | reverse complement strand
TTCATGTTGTTTTCCATAGTATTTAAATGGAAAAATCTTCCGAACATGACTGGGCTGCACCCTCGGCTGGTATACAGCGCCCCTACGGGGCTTGGGTAGGTGAAAAATTCTTTGACTTCTTTAACTTCGACATTCTCTAACTTTTCCAAATTCCCCTTCCGTCTAACTCCCGTATAACCTCTTGCAAATAACTCCTGGCTACTGCCGCATGGGTCGTTATAATCGCTATCTAGGACAGCAGATGCGGCAGAGGAATGGGGGATTCTTAAGGCCCCTAGATAAATCCAGGGGTTATTCAAATTCAACCCCTTCGGGGTTTTGGTAGGTTGAAAATCTTTTACTTCTCTGACTCCCGAATCATAAATCCCGAGGGCTACACCCTCTTATATACTTCACCCCTACGGGGCTTGGGTAGGTGAAAAATTCTTTGACTTCTCTGAATTCAAAATTCTTTGACTTCTTTAACTTCTTTAACTTCTTTGACTTCAATATTCTTCCTATAACTTCGTTTACCTTCTGCAATAACTCCTTTAACTCCTGAAATTGCTTCTTCCCCCAATTTAACCACCTCCTGCACATTATTGTAATTGCTCGCTTTAATGCATTTGAAAGATTTATTTTTTGTTCTACTTTTACCCAAGTATCGTGAAGAGTAGTGGTTATTTCCCATTTTTGGTATAAAATAGGAGGTGATTACCTTTTTGCGGGTGGCTCTTTTATTTAGTATGTTAATGGTTTTTTATTGGACTGTTGGGAGTTGGAGCATTATGTGTAAGCGTATCGAGCATTTTATTCTCAATCTATTTACATTACTTATTGGGCTCAAAAAAAATGGATGTTCTATTTTTACGTAGCATTTTGCCGGAATATGCATAGCTGTAATTTTGAGTAGCGCCATTGTTCAGGAAGAGTTTGTCAAACGGTTTATGAATCATAATATGGAAATAGAGGAGTTTTACGATATATTATTGGAAAATAAGGAGCTGACTGTTGCACCAGCAATTGCGATGCGCGTCGAGGAGAGCTACTTGTTTTTAAAAAAATTCTCGAAGGATAAGATTATATACGGCATAAATACGGGCTTTGGCCCTATGGCACAATATCGTATCGAGGCTGCCTCCTTAAAACAGCTACAGTATAACTTAATACGTTCTCATGCGGCTGGTGCAGGTGAACCTCTCCCCGATATGTATGTTAAAGCGGCAATGGTTGCTCGCCTACAAACGTTTGCCCAAGGCAAATCGGGTGTGCACATCGAGCTGGTTGAACTACTCGCAAAGTTTATTAACCTCGGCATTTATCCCATTGTACCACAACACGGCAGTGTAGGTGCAAGTGGCGATCTGGTGCAGCTTGCCCATATTGCGCTAACGCTCATTGGCGAGGGCGAGGTCAATTACAAGGGTAAAAGACGTGAGGCAAAGGACGTTCTCGAAGAGTTGGGGATAAGCCCACTACAAATCCATATCCGAGAGGGTTTGGCTGTTTCGAACGGAACATCGGTAATGACGGGTATAGGATTGGTAAACCTTATATATGCTAAGAAGCTTTTTGACTGGAGCGTTATAGCGTCTGTTTTCATGAACGAGATTGCGTCGTCGTATGACGATTTTATGTCGGAAGTGCTTAACGAAACCAAGCATCACCAGGGGCAGCAGCGGGTGGCCGCATTAATGCGCAGCCTATCAAAAGGTAGCCGTTGCGTTCGTAAGCGCGAGGTGGAGCTCTACACCGAGGGAAACGACGAAAAGGTGTTCACGCATAAGGTTCAGCCGTACTATTCGTTGCGCTGTGTTCCTCAAGTACTAGGACCCGTTCTCGATGAGCTCGAAAATGCAGAGAAGGTGCTAATCAACGAGCTGAACTCGGTGGATGATAATCCAATTGTAGATCCAGCCACCCAAAATATTTACCATGGGGGTAACTTCCATGGCGATTACATCTCGTTTGAGATGGATAAGATGAAGATTGCCATCACCAAGCTTACCATGCTTTGTGAACGTCAGATGAACTACCTCTTTCACGACAAAATTAATGGGATACTACCCCCATTTGTCAACTTGGGAGTGCTTGGTCTCAACTACGGATTGCAGGCTGCACAGTTTACGGCAACCTCTACGACTGCCGAATGCCAAATGTTATCTAACCCGATGTACGTACATAGCATCCCGAATAATAACGACAACCAGGATATTGTGAGTATGGGTACCAATGCGGCGCTCATAACCAAAACCGTAATCGAAAACTCGTTTCAGGTTATGGCAATTCATTTCATGGCTATTGTTCAGGCTGTCGATTGCTTAGGCATACAGAACGATCTAGGGTGTAATTCTAGGATGATTTACGATCAGATAAGAACATTCCTTCCAGTTTTTAAGGAGGATACAACAAAGTATAAGGAGATTGAGCAGATGATCTCATTTCTTAAAACAAAGGAGGTGAATGTCTCTAGTGGCTCTAGTAAAGAGGTGTTGAAATCTTCATGCGTTTAGCGTTACGCGGTAGCTTACCGGTAACCTATGATTGTTAACTGAAATTTTGCGAATTGATGAAATATGCACTAGTAACTGGTGGTAGTCGAGGAATTGGTCGTTCCATTTGTTTAAAGCTGGCTCAAATGGGGTACCATGTAATTGTAAACTACCGGTCCAATGCCGAGGAGGCCGAAAGTACGTTGACCCTTATTCGCGATGGTGGATTTTCGGGTGAGCTCTTACCTTTTGATGTGGCTAACCGATCGGAGATAGAGGAGGCCCTTCAGAATTGGTCTAAATCGAACGCGGGAGAGTATATTGCTGTTGTTGTAAACAATGCCGGTATCCGAAAGGACAACCTGATGTTGTGGATGCAACCACAGGAGTGGAGTACCGTGCTTGATGTAAACTTAAATGGATTCTTCAACGTTACGCAGCCCTTGCTAAAGAATATGCTGGTTAAGAAGTTTGGTAGAATTATCAACATCGTATCGCTATCTGGAATTAAGGGGCTGCCAGGACAAACCAACTATTCGGCTGCAAAGGGTGGCGTTATTGCTGCTACAAAGGCATTAGCTCAAGAGGTGGCTAAAAAAGGGGTTACCGTAAATGCTGTTGCTCCGGGTTTTATTCGCACCGAAATGACCGCCGACCTAAACGAGGCGGAGCTAAAGCAGCTTATACCAACAGGCCGATTTGGCGAGGCGAAAGAAGTTGCCGAGCTGGTGGGCTTTTTGGCATCAGAAAATGCCTCCTACATTACAGGTGAGGTGATTTCGATAAACGGAGGATTATACACATAGTCGTATGAATAGAGTCGTGATTACCGGCATGGGAATATACTCATGTATCGGTAAAAATTTGGAAGAGGTAAAGGAATCACTATATACCGGAAAATCAGGTATTGGAGTTGACCCCGCACGTAAGGCGATGGGGTTTCGCTCTGCACTAACCGGAGTGCTGGAGTTGCCTAACCTAAAGGGCGTGTTGGATCGTAGAAGTCGTATATGCCTTCCCGAACAGGGGAGTTATGCCTACGTTGCCACGCTTGAGGCGTTGAAAAATGCGGGAATCGATAAGGAGTACCTAGCCTTACACGAGGTGGGAATTCTTTATGGTAACGACAGCTCGGCTCAGGCGGTTATCGAAGGGGTCGACATCATGCGGGCAAAAAACAATACCACGCTTATTGGATCGGGTAACATTTTCCAATCGATGAACTCGACAGTTACCATGAACCTCTCGGTGATATTCAACCTAAGGGGCATTAGCTTTACCATTGCGGGAGCCTGTGCCAGCGGATCGCATTCAATAGGAATGGCCTACCTGCTTATTAAGAATGGCCTACAAGATTGCATCGTTTGCGGAGGGGCACAGGAGGTCAACAGCTACTCTGTTGGCAGCTTCGATGGGTTAAGCGCCTTTTCTATTCGGGAAGATGATCCTACTAAGGCATCCCGTCCGTTCGACAAAAGTCGCGATGGACTTGTACCCAGTGGCGGAGCGGCAACGCTGATTATCGAAAGCTTAGAGTCGGCTCTTGGTAGAGGTGCAACCATTTTAGGCGAAGTGATAGGCTACGGCTTTTCATCGAATGGCGACCATATTTCGGTGCCCAATGTCGATGGACCACGGCGATCGCTAAAGATGGCAATAAAGGATGCTGGGGTTGATCCTGAGCAGATTGCCTACGTAAATGCTCATGCTACATCCACACCCATTGGCGATTTTAACGAAGCAACGGCAATTAATGAAGTTTTTGGTGCTCATAAGCCATACGTAACATCGACCAAGTCGCAAACTGGGCATGAGATGTGGATGGCGGGTGCTAGCGAGATTGTCTACTCTACATTGATGATGCAGAATGGTTTTATTGCGCCCAATATCAACCTAACAGAACGGGATGAGGCTTCGGCCAATCTTAATATACCCACAGAAACAGTCGAACTCGATTTTGACCTATTTTTGTCGAACTCGTTTGGGTTTGGTGGAACCAACTCAACTTTAATAGTAAAGAAATATAAACAGTAGTAGCTGCTGAGCATTCATGGTGTCACGAAAGTCGAATGACGACACACGAAAGCCGAAAGAAAATCGGTGTGTCGGATATCAGGTATAGTAGGCGTAAACTTCGTTATACTTTATACGTGCGTAGTGATATCATAAAATGGTGCTGAGTAATTATAAACAGTAAATAAAAAATGACCAACGAAGAGATTATTGAAAAGCTAACGGCTGTGTTGGCCGACGAATTTGAGGTAGAGGCCTCTATCATTACTCCCGATGCCCCTTTAATGGAGACCCTGGATCTTGATAGCCTCGATCTGGTAGATGTTGTGGTACTTGTTGAACAAAACTTTGGCGTAACACTTCAAGGGCCTGATTTTGTTGGGGTAAAGACTTTTCAAGACTTTTACAATTTGATCTCGTCAAAAGTTAATGGAGCAAGCTAGTCAACCGGCATGGGATGGTAAGTCGAGGGGAGGCTCTATGGGGCATCTCTTTTTTATTTTTACGATAAAGCATCTGGGAATAAGGGCTGCCTATATCCTTCTGCTGTTTGTTGTACCCTACTTTGTGCCGTTTTCTCCCAAATCGACCAAGGCCATCTGGTACTATAACCGGCGCATTCTAAAGTACAATTGCCTTAAGGCTGCATGGATGATTCTGGTTAGCTACTACCGTTTTGGCCAAACCATAATTGATAAGATAGCCGTACTAAACGGATTGGCCGACAGGTATACGTTTGATTTTGACAGCTACCAAGACTTTATAGACGTACTGAATTCGGGTGACGGGGTGGTAATTATTGGAGCCCATGTTGGTAGCTGGGAGGTTGGGTCGCCATTTTTCAGCGACTATGGCCGGAAAATAAACATTGTGATGCTTGACGCCGAGTATCAGAAAATTAAGGAGACGATCGAAGCAGATGTTGCTGAAAAAAATTACAAGGTGATACCCCTTACCAACGATTCGTTGGATAGCATTATTAGAATTAAGGCAGCAGTTGATGCCAAAGAGTACGTATGCTTCCAAGGCGATCGGTTTATGAGCGATCATAAGGTTATTGTGGCTGATTTTCTGGGAGAGAGTGCCCGATTCCCGTCTGGTCCTTTTTTGGTTGCCTCGCGGTTGCGGGTGCCTGTTGTTTTCTACTACGCTATGCGGGAGAAAAATTGCAGGTATCGTTTTTTCTTTACGATTGCCGATCCCATAGATCGTAAGGCGGGAATAGCCGCCGAACAGCAGCTCTTTGACCAGTATAAAACGCTGTTAGAGTCTGTTGTAAAAAAGTACCCGCAACAGTGGTTTAACTTTTACCAATTTTGGAATTGATGCAAACCATCTTACTGTTATCTGCAAATCGCCATCAGGTGCCGTACCCCGTATATCCTATTGGGGTAGCGTATCTACATGGCTATCTGGAGGCACATTTGGATGGTTTTCAAGTTGCCGTTTTTGACTGCAACCTACATTCGAACGATGAGCTAGTTCAGGAGATACTTCGAATTAAACCTGCATATGTTGGTATTTCGTTACGTAATATCGATGGTGCAAACTCGTTAGATAGGAGCAGCTTCATTGGGGAGTATAAGGAGATTGTTGGTAGGATCAGGGCAAGTTCCGCATGTACGGTAATTATTGGAGGAGCCGGCTTCTCCATCTATCCTAAGGCCCTATTCGATGAGCTTAAGCCCGATTACGGTATTATTGGCGAAGGGGAGGAGTCGTTGTGCAAGCTTATCCAAACGCTCGAAATAGGAGGCGATACCTCAACAATAGAAGGGGTAGTTGGCTACTACAACCAGCAGCTTATCTGCAATCCGCATGCCAGCTACCTTAAGCAGCTTGATGTTCGTTTTGAGAATTCGTTAATCGACTACTACTGGCAAAGTAGCGGCATGCTTAACATCCAGACTAAGCGAGGATGCCCATATAGCTGTATCTACTGTTCGTATCCGCTAATCGATGGACGTAAGGTTCGAACTCTTGATGCCGATTCTATTGTCGATAACATAAAACGGCTACAAAAGGAGTCGGGGATTAGCTACCTATTCTTTACCGATTCTGTATTTAATATACATAACAGTTACAACATCGAACTTGCCGAGAAAATTATCAGTAGCGGTTTAAAGATCAGCTGGGGTGCCTACTTCTCGCCCAGCAATTTAACCGGCGACATGCTGGCTTTATTTAAGGCATCGGGGCTTACCCATATTGAGTTTGGCACCGAATCGTTCTCTGATACCCAGCTGGCAAATTACGGGAAGCATTTTTCTTTTCAAGAGGTACTGGAGGCGTCGGAGCTGTGTTTGAAGCACAACGTGTACTATGCGCACTTCCTAATTCTTGGTGGTTATGGCGAAACCAATGCGACGATTCGTGAAACTATCGAGAACTCAATGAAAATACGGTATAGCGTCTTTTTCCCCTATATGGGAATGAGAATATACCCCGGAACAAGGTTGCAGGCTATTGCTGTTGAGCAGGGGCTTATCTCCCCAACAGACGATCTTCTTGCCCCTGCCTACTATATCGAAAAAGGATTTGATGTAGAAAAGGTTAAGCTAATGGCGCTGGAAACGGGTAAGTCGTGGATTTTTCCCGACGATCCGCAGAGCGATATGATGGATGTTCTACGAAATAAGCGCAATAAAAAAGGATTACTATGGGAGTACCTGAGAAAGCCATAATAGAGGGCGATGATGTACTGAAGTATATTCCACAAAGGGCGCCAATGGTTATGGTTGATAAGTTCTTTGGAATAGTTGGCGATATTTCGGCAAGCGGCCTACTCGTAAAGGAGGGTAACATCTTCTGTGAGGAGGGACAGTTGCTCGAATGTGGCATAGTGGAGCATATGGCTCAATCTGCTGCATTGCAAATAGGCTACTTGCATATAAGTAACGGGGAAGTTGTTCCTTTAGGCTTTATTGGTTCGATTAGTAAGCTGACAATACATAGCTTGCCCTGCGTCGGCGACGATATTCGAACTGAAGTAAAGATTGAAACGAAGGTGTTTGACATCACGCTACTCTCCGCAAAATCGACTGTAGGTGGAGAGGTTATTGCCGAATGCCAGATGAAAGTTGCCACTCCAAGCTCAATATAGATAGTAAAATGGTTAAGAGAAAAAGTAGTAAAGTCCCAAGCCTTATAAATCAAACGCGTATACGAGTTCGATTTAGCGAGGTCGATTCGATGCAAATCGTTTGGCATGGAGAGTATGTGCGCTATTTTGAGGATGGTCGCGAGGCATTTGGAAGGCAATACGGTGGATTGGGCTATATGGAGATGTACAATAGCGGCTTTGTGGTTCCTTTGGTGAAGATAAACCTTGAGTTTAAGCATCCTCTAGTATGTGGCGATACCGCTATTGTCGAAACTCGCTACATAAATTGTGATGCTGCCAAAATTCTGTTTGAGTATGTCATCTACCGCGAATCGGATATGCAGGTTGTTGCAACTGGCGAGAGCATGCAGGTATTCTTAAATAGGGATAACCAGCTGGAGCTGGTAAATCCTAACTTTTACATTCAGTGGAAAAAGCAATGGGGAGTGGAGTAACCGATTTGGTATATGCTGGTGCTACTAACGTAATCAGTTCGCTAGGGTTTACCACTGCGGAGAACTTTAGCAATATGGAGCGCTATGCTTCGGGAATTGGAACAGCTGATGATATAGAGCTGTCCAATCATCCTTTTCTTGCCGCTAGAGTAGACTGGCAACGGCTTCATGCCGAGGCCGATCAGCATAACCTAAAGGGATATACCAAGCTCGAAAAAATGCTTATCCTTTCCATCGCCAACGTTATAGAGCAATCGGGAGTCGATGTATCGGGTAATGATTGTACGCTTATTTTTTCGACCACCAAGGGAAATATCGACCTGCTTCAGCAGAATATTGAAACACCCAACGAGCAGGCTTACCTTTGGAAGATGGCTCAACGTGTTGCCGATTATTTCAAGGCCATTCATAGGCCAATTGTAGTTTCCAATGCCTGTATATCGGGCGTATCGGCTATTATCTTGGCCTCTCGATTGGTTAGAGATGGAAGGTATAGGCATGTATTGGTGGTAGGTGGCGATATCTTATCAAATTTCGTTGTTAGCGGATTTACCGCATTTAAGTCGGTAAGCAGTAACCCCTGCGTATCCTACGACGTCTGTAGAGATGGATTGACCTTAGGTGAAGGATGTGGTACCATACTGATAACTTCGGAAAGTCGCCTTTCGAGCGGTGTTGTTGTCGAGGGTGGCGCAGTAACCAACGATGCCAACCATATTTCGGGCCCATCGAGAACGGGCGATGGCCTTAGCTTTGCGATTTTAGAGGCAATGCAGGAGAATAACCTGCAGCCTAACGATATTAGCTTCATCAATGCGCATGGCACGGCAACTCTATTTAACGACGAGATGGAGGCAAAGGCAATCGCCTTAGCTGGTTTAATCGCTACGCCTGTTAATAGCCTAAAGCCCTATTTGGGGCACACCTTGGGTGCTTCGGGTGTTATAGAATCGATAATGTGTGTAGAGCACCTGAAACGGGGAGTGCTTATGGCAACAAAGGGTTTCGCGCAGCTAGGTGTCTCGGAGCCTATTCGTGTTAATGGCGAGCATAAGTCAATGGGTCTGGTTCGCTGTATCAAAACAGCCTCTGGTTTTGGGGGATGTAATGGTGCGGTGGTATTTGCACTTGAGCAACATAATAGGGTAGTCGCGGCAAAACAACCTAGCGATAGCTTTATCCATAGAGGTAGTTGCCGAATTGCAAATGGAAAGGTGGTGGTACAGGGCGATGTTGTTTATGAATCGGACGATGATTTCCCCGAGTTTATACGGAACGCCTTTAAACGGTTGGGTGCTGCCAATATGAAGTTTTACAAGATGGATAATCTGTGTAAACTCGGATATTTGGCATCCGAATACCTCTTGGCAAACAGCCACTATGGTTCAAACGAGATAGGTGTTGTATTGGCGAATCGGAGTTCATCGCTCGATACCGATATCCACCATCAGCAGATACTTAACGGGCAATCGGAACCGCCAAGCCCTGCCGTATTCGTATACACCTTGCCCAATGTTGTTTTAGGGGAGATATGCATACGCCAAAAGATTCAGGGCGAGAATACCTTCTTTGTCAGCGAGGATTACCCACGCGATTTTCTTGAGTACTACGCACGGATGGTTTTGGATAGAGAGGGATATAAGGCAGTCGTATTTGGATGGTGCGAGCTGCTAGGAAATAGCTATGAAGCCGAATTGGTTTTGATTGAAAAAGAGATATTAGACATTAGATAAGAAATCTCAGATCTAATGATTGAGCAATTACAATAAAACAGCAAATATGGAAACTCTAATAAACGATTTGAAAGTTCAGCTTATTGAGGCGCTTAACTTGGAAGAAATGACCCCAGCAGATATCGATGCCGATGCTCCTCTATTTGGTGACGGGCTAGGTCTCGATTCGATTGATGCTTTGGAGATAATTCTAATTCTTGAAAAGCACTACGGCCTTCGCATCGCAAATCCTGCCGATGCAAAACCAATATTCTTTTCTGTACGCACTCTTGCCGAGTATATTACAAATAGTAGGAAGTAATGCAGATTTGTGTCAGCGGTATAGGTGTTGTTTCGTCTATTGGCATTGGTGTAGAGGCAAATCTGGCTTCGCTTGCATCGCAGAAGGATGGGATGGGAAGCATAGCCTATTTCGATTCATCTCATAAGCTACCTGTTTCGGAGGTTAAAGCCTCTAATCAGGAGTTAAGGCATATGCTGTCGCTATCCGAGCGTAAAACTTACTCTCGAACA
>CAXYUU010000088.1:0-10308 GCA_964292015.1 uncultured Acetobacteroides sp. | reverse complement strand
ACCGACAGTTTTGTAAATAACCAAGTAGGCAAATAGAAGACGAAAGCTACCACTCAAATGGCGATAGAAGAATACGCCAACAGCTAGCCCTACCAGTAAAACAAAAGGTGAAAGTAAGGAGATTAAACTCCAAACTTGATATTCATCCATAATTCGGTTATGCAACAGTTACTACTAGAGAAGCCCTAAGACATTATCATGAAATGGAGGGCAAGGTGTTACCAAATCCCCAACTGGGCTTCCTGAATCTACCGACTTTGCGACTCCTGCCACCTCTGCAACCTCCTCTTCCGAAGCAGCACGTAAGCGACTTGCCTCGATACTAGTGGGCATGCCCCAAAGAATCAGGTCGGCTTTTTTACCTTTCAACCCAAATATCACCATACTTTCGATGCTGTTCGACTCCTCGAACTGTGCCGTTAAATCGCTAAACGGAATAATGAAGGCCTGAAAAACTCCCACCGACGACTCCACGCTATTACGAACCCACGATTCCATAAACACCGTCCAGCTCATCACCCTTTTCAACGCATCTGTCACTTTAATATTTCCGTCCTTGGCGCTATCGATAAATCCGGCATCCAGCACGTTTAGCCCGGTGTAGTAATCCTGTACAATAAACGATTCGAGATTTTCCTCCGGTTTTTTATCCGACTCACTGTCGACTAGGATAAGCTGCAGCTGACCTTCGAAAACACCAAGGTAGGCATGCAAATTTTCGGGCGACTTCTGCTTCCAAAGGTCGTAGTTCGACTTCTCAATCTTAAAGCAGGTACCCTGCTTGAGGTAGGACAACACGTCATCCGCCGAGGTCCTAGCTTTGGCCCACTCGCCAATTGCCTGTTTAATTTCATCTAGTTTCATTTCCGTTTAGCTTAATTTGTTACTGATAGCTTTTTACACGGGTCAATATACATATTTAATTAACAAAGCATACCACAATGCCTCCAATTGCCCCTTTTTTCATCCGACCGCCCTCCATCGCTGGAGCACAGCCTAAAGCACCCGCACGTTTAAGTGTCCAATAGCTCCACCTCCCATCGAAATAGCCTTACCCCATGAGGCTAAACCTCACAAAGGCGCAATGTACCTTCCTCAACGCACGATCGTCAGTCAAATTTGGCAAAGCCTACATCCCCACAGAAGCGGCAGGTGAGCAATTTGAACCAATAGGTGTATAATTTATACCATCGATCGATATATTTATACATGCATCGGTATAAATTGCACATCTATCGGTATAATTCACTCCTCAATTGGTGTAATTTATACCTATACCTGTACAATCTACACCACCTCTTGTATAATCTACACCTCTGCATGCATTAATTACACATGCGAAGGTGCAAATCACACCATCTTTAGTACATTTTACACACTTGAAGGGATACTACCAAAAGACTCCTTCCAATAGGGCAACCATCCGAGTAAAAGAGGCGACTAGGCTGCCGAGTACCTACAAAAAGGGCGCTGCTGACCTAAACCAGCTGCGCCCTTTACTACGTTATAGCCTCGACCTACTTCACCATTTCGAATCCGTTTAAGTCCATGGTTACGGTTGGAATAAGCAGCAGTCCACCAATAACCACCAGCACGATGATGTAGGGCAGCACCCACCTAATCCACTTGGCGTAGGGCACCTTTGCCACACCCAGCACGCCAATCAGCACGCCCGATATGGGGGTAATCATTTCGGTAAAGCCGCCGCCTAGCTGAAACGCCATCACGGTGGTTTGACGCGAAATGCCAATGATGTCGGAGAAGGGGGCAAATATGGGAATGGTAAGCGCCGCCTTGGCGCTACCCGATGGGATAATCATGTTGATAAGGGTAATGATGCCGTAGATGGTTTCGGTGGCAGCAATCTTACCGTAGGCTCCAAGGGTCGACGATAGCCCATGAAGGATGGTATCCACCACCTTTCCGTCCTGTAGGATAACGATGATACCGCCGGCAAAGCCCACAATCAGCGCAGCCGACATAAAGTCTTTGGCACCATCCATAAAGTGCTTTACAATGTTGTTGGCGGTGTAGCCGATGGCCATGCCGCTGAGCAGCCCCAGCGCAAAGAAGAGACCGGCAATCTTATCGATGCCCCAGCCGTAGCCCATCACCCCAATAATAAGGAAGAGGATGGTGAACCCCAACAGCTGCAGAATAAAAAAGTGTACCGACTTGCGCAGGCTTCGTATGCAGAGCAGCGCGTAGAGCGCGGTGGTAACGGGCATAATGGGCAGCGGCGTTAACGTCGACTTGCCAATAATCAGCGAGGTGGTAGGGTAAACAATCGAAAAGGCAACCATCGCGGCCAAGCTTAGGCCAAACGCCCACCAGGCCTGCTTAGGGGTGTTGTGCTCCACATGCGACTTCTCCTCGCTAAACCTATCGCGCCAAAACTTATCCTCGTGGTAAACAATCGACTTTTTAGGATCCTTCTTCACCTTGCTGGCGTAGCGAAGAATGAAGATCATCAGAGGAATATTCAGAATAATCCAGCAAATAAAGCGGTACTCGATTCCCGAAAATAGCGGGATACCCGATAGCTGCTGGGCAATGCCAATGGTAAAAGGGTTAAGCATGGCACCGGCAAAACCGGTATGCGCCGCTACGTACACCAGGCCAAGGCCAACCAGCGAGTCGTACCCCATCGAGATGGCCAGCGGAATAATTACCACCGCAAAAGCAATGGTCTCCTCGCTCATGCCAAACACCGCACCAAATAGGCTAAAGATTAGCATAATGCTTACCATGATGACGTTGTTTACTCCGAGCTTGCGCACCAGCCAAAAGCGCTCCCAGCTCTTCGACTTATTCAGAAAGGAGTAGATCCCCACGTCGATGGCCCCGTTGGAGTTAACCACCCAAAAGGCTCCGCCCACAACCAGTATAAAGATGATGATACCTGCACCCTTCTCGAATCCCTTAAAGAAGGAGGTGAAAAGCTGGTAGGTTTGCGGAACGCTATCCATCTGACTAAAGGTAACCGAACCATCGGCCGCCTTTACGTACTGGCCACCCGGCAAAAACCAGGTAAGCGTAGCGCATAGTAGAATGATCCAAAAGACGATAACAAAGTTATTGGGTATGGTAAACTTGCTTTTTGAGCCCATAGGTTAGTTTTAATGTTAAGGAGTACAAATATAGGAAGCGTATCGGCATCAACAAAAAAACATTTCAAAGGACAACAACATGGCCATCCACCGCAACTCGTCTAGGCCAACGATGCTCGAACGAAACAGCGAACCCAAGAGGGTAGCAAGATTATCCTGCATACGAAGAGTCATAAAGTATTTCCCCAACCTACGGGATACAAAAAAACCTTTCGAGCAATGTGCCCGAAAGGTTCTATATTTTCAGACGCAATAAATCACGCCCTGCATGTACGTTGTACTACTTAATGCTACTTCTCGCGAAGGTAGATCTGAATAGGTACCCCAGTAAAGTCGTACTTCTCGCGCAGCTTGTTTTCAAGGAAACGCTTGTACGGATCCTTAACATACTGTGGTAGGTTAGCGAAGAACGCGAACGAAGGCGTTTGCGTTGGCAGCTGGGTTACGAACTTTATCTTAATGAGCTTACCCTTGATTGCTGGTGGAGGATAATTTTCGATAACCGGCAGGAAGAACTCGTTTAGACGCGATGTAGGAATCTTACGCTTCCTATTTTCGTGTACCAACGTCACCGCCTGTATAACATCGTATACACGCTGCATGGAGGTTACCGAGGTAAAGATGATGGGCACATCGTTAAAAGGTGCAATACGCTCCTTCAAATTCTCGGTGTACATCTTCATAGTTTTGTTGTCCTTCTCCACCAAGTCCCACTTGTTCACCACCACAACTATACCCTTTTTGTTGCGCGCAACCAGGTTAAAGATGTTTAGGTCTTGAGCCTCTATGCCCTGTGAGGCATCGAGCATCAGCACGCATACATCCGAATCCTCGATGGTACGAATGGAGCGCATTACCGAGTAAAACTCAATATCCTCATGTACCTTGCCCTTCTTGCGAAGACCAGCGGTATCGATAAGGAAGAAATCCTGTCCAAACTTGTTATATCGCGAAAGTATGGAGTCGCGTGTGGTACCCGAAATTGGGGTAACAATATTACGATCCTGACCAAGTAGCGCGTTGGTAAGCGATGACTTGCCTACGTTTGGCCTTCCTACAATGGCTATTTTAGGGATATCCAGATCCTCTTCGGTGTTCTCTTCCTTTGGTAAGCTCTTCACCACTTCGTCGAGCAGGTCGCCAGTACCAAAGCCGCTTGCCGAAGCAACAGCGTAGGGTTCACCAAGGCCTAAGGCGTAAAATTCGGCAGTATAGTACATCCGATCGCCATTATCCACCTTGTTGGCAACAAGGAAGACTTTTTTATTCGACTTCCTCAACATTTGCGCAATGGCCGCATCGTAATCGGTAATACCACCCATTACGTCTACCACAAATAGAATGATGTCCGCCTCGTCAATAGCCAGATCCACCTGCTTAACAATTTCCAGCTCGAAGGTATCCTCCGAGTTGATGGTGTATCCGCCGGTATCAATAACCGAAAAATCTCTACCGTTCCAGTCGCATTTGCCATAGTGACGATCGCGGGTAACGCCTGCAGTCTCATCGACAATGGCCTTACGCATTCCTACCAAACGATTAAATAGGGTCGATTTTCCAACATTTGGACGCCCTACTATTGCTACAATGTTTGCCATTTTACTTATTGATATGCTGCGCCTGCAGCTATTTTAGTCTTGTATGTATCCAAAATTCTTAAGGTCGCGCTCGTTATCGCGCCACTTATCGCTTACCTTCACAAACATCTCCAAGAAAACTTTCGTTCCCAGGAATGCCTCCATGTCTTTTCGAGCCTCGGTGCCCACCTTCTTCAACATGCTACCCTGCTTTCCGATGATGATCCCTTTTTGCGTTTGGCGCATAACGTAAATCACCGCCGACACTCTAACAATCTTAGGATCCTCAACGTACGATTCAATAACCACCTCGGTGCAGTAAGGAACCTCCTTTTCGTAGTTCAGAAAGATCTTCTCACGAATAATCTCTGCAGCAAAAAAGCGCATTGGCTTATCGGTAAGCTGGTCTTTTGGAAAATATGGAGGTGCCTCTGGAAGCAGCCTAACGATGTTACTCATTACGGCGTCGAGGTTGAAATTCAGCTTAGCCGAAGCAGGAATAATGAGCGCTTCAGGTAAACGAACCTTCCACTCCTCCACCAGCACTTCGAGCTTATCCTGGGTGGTTAAGTCTACCTTGTTTATTATAACGATGATTGGGGTTGCCGTATTTTTCAGCCTGTCAATATACTCGATATTCTTTTCAGGAGACTCCACCACATCGGTAACGTACAAAAATACGTCGGCATCGGTAATGGCAGAATTCACAAACTTCATCATCGACTCCTGCATCTTGGAGTTAGGCTTTAAGATACCTGGAGTATCGGAGTAAACGATTTGGTAATCGTCGGTATTCACCAACCCCATAATTCTATGACGGGTGGTTTGCGCCTTTGCGGTGATGATTGACAAGCGTTCGCCTACCAAACCATTCATCAGCGTACTTTTTCCAACATTTGGATTACCTAATATATTTACAAAGCCGGATTTATGAGCCATTGTCGCACAATTTTAGTCTACAAAAGTACAATAAACAATTGGTATAGTAAAGCTAACGATTAGATTGCTCCCTCATGCTTCCATAAATACGCATACCTCAAAGTTCCGAAATCGATTGCAACTGCTAACGTTACCTCATTTTTAACAAACGAATATATGACTGTCTAGGGCGTTTTTGATAACCATTTTCGCTCTATTTTATTTATTTGATGATAAATTTTCCCCATATCTTGTGTTTTTATAATAATTCATTACTTTTGAACCCATCAAAGTTGACCACTTTTTTAGCTTCACAGACTATGAACCCTAAACACATTGAGCTCTCTCAGAATGAGCTTGTAAAATATCTTCAAAAACCTGCGTCGGAGTTCACCTGCGATGATATTATCAGGTTTATTGAGGCCAACGGTATCGAAATGATAAATTTTCGCTACGCGGCCGAAGATGGAAAACTCAAGACGCTAAACTTTGTCATTAACAACAAAGAGCATCTCGAGACCTTACTTACTCAAGGTGAACGCGTAGATGGATCGAGCTTATTCTCCTTCATCGAAGCCGGATCGAGCGACTTGTACGTTATGCCAAAGTATCGCACCGCATTTGTAGACCCATTTGCCGAGATACCTTCGCTAAACATCGTATGCTCGTTCTACAACAGCGAAGGCAAACCTCTGGAAAGTTCTCCTGAGTACATGCTTCGCAAGGCGGTGAGCATCTTTAAGGAAAAGACCGGTTACAATTTCAAGGCTCTAGGCGAGCTGGAATACTACGTTATATCGGACGATGAGCAGTTTTACCCTGGCATCGACCAAAAAGGATACCACACGTCGGCACCCTACGCTAAGTGGGAAATGTTGCGTGTTGAAGCACTTCAGCTAATCGCCCAAGCGGGTGGTATGGTTAAGTACGGTCACTCCGAAGTGGGCTGTTTTGTTAAAGATGGCATACACTACGAGCAACAGGAGATAGAGTTTCTCCCCACTCCAATTGAAGATGCGGCAGAGCAGCTGATTATTGCCAAGTGGATTATCAGAATGCTAGGCTATAAGTACGGTGTAACCATTAGCTTCGCACCAAAAATTACCGTTGGTAAGGCTGGTAGCGGGCTACATGTACACATGATGCTCGAAAAAGACGGCAAAAACCAGATGGTTACCGACGATAAGCTGAGCGATACCGCCAAAAAGATGATTGCCGGAATTTTAGACATCGCCGATGCGCTAACGGCTTTTGGCAACACCATCCCAACATCGTACCTCCGTCTGGTTCCTCATCAGGAGGCTCCAACCAACATTTGCTGGGGAGATAGAAACCGCTCGGTACTCGTACGCGTACCACTAGGCGGGTCGGGAACAGAACAAATGATTAAAGACGCCAACCCTAACGGTTGCACCCTAAATATTGTACGCGACAGCAAGCAAACCGTAGAGTTTAGAGCCCCAGATGGCTCTGCAGACATCTACCTGCTAATGGCTGGATTGGTAGTTGGCTCGTTACACGGACTAACCATGCCAGATGCACTCGAAAAAGCGTGCAAGCTGTACGTAGGCTGCAACATCTTTAAGGATGAGAACAAGCATATTCTCGAAGGTCTCGAACAGCTGCCCATTTCGTGCTGCGAATCGGCCGACAGGCTAAAGGCTAAGCGAGAGGTATTTGAGAAGTACGGCATCTTTACAACCGGTTTGATTGACAGTAAAATCAAGATATTAAAGTCGCACAACGACGATAAACTTAGTGAACTTCTTTACGGAAAAGAAGAACAAATTGCTGCTTTAGTCGATAAGTATTTGCATGTGATGTAATTAGTTGCTCTCTTCATTACACCGAGTAAAACTTAACCTAACAATTGACTCTTTGAATTTTTAAAATTTAAAAATCAAAAAGTTAAGACAATAAATGGTGTAAAATAGAAAAGCGCCCCGTGACGGGTCGCTTTTTTCTTTTTTATAGGGTTATGGTGCTAACCGCTCAATTACCCAAACGCCATTTTCGAATCGATACTGGATACGGTCGTGCAGCCTATTCTTTCGGCCCTGCCAAAATTCGATAAGGGTAGGTTCGAGGTTGTAGCCTCCCCAGTTAGGCGGACGCTTGATGGTCTTTCCATTAAACTCCTCCTTAAAATCCTCCATCAAATCTTCCAAATACCTACGACTTGGAATTACATGGCTTTGTGGCGATGCCCAAGCGCCAATCTTGCTGCCCTCGGGACGGGTTCGAAAGTAAATATCCGACTCCTTCTCGGTTGCCCGAACAATCTTCCCCTCGATACGCACCTGACGCTCCAGCTCGGCCCAGTAAAACACCAACGCTCCGTATGGGTTCTGCAGCAAATTCTTGGCCTTGCGGCTCTCGTAGTTGGTAAAGAAGGAAAATCCCTGCTCACCAATAGCCTTAAGCAGCAGCACGCGTGCCGATGGCTTCCCATCGAACGACGAGGTCGCCAACGTCATGGCATTGGGCTCGGGTATTTTTGCCTTAATGGCATCCTGAAGCCACTCCTCAAACTGAAGTATAGGATCGGGTAGTACACTCGCCTCGTCGAACACGTTCATCGTGTACTCCTTTCGTATGTTGGCGATGTTTGTTTTCATCCGTAGATAGTTTTTGTTTAAAAAGTCGTAGAAACCCCGATAAAGCCACACCAATTATCCCATAACAGACCCCTTGCATGTACCCTATAAGAATTTCACTTGCTGTGGCTAGGATAACACCAAAAAAAAGGGATTGTTTAGCAACAACGACTTAACAGCAACAAAAAATGACAGCTCGTAAGGCTACCTAACCCAAAAAATTACATATCCGTTCGAAGCACCACTACAAGAACAACCATTACTAGCTATAGCGAGACTAGTAAGTCTCCTAAATGGTGATCTTAAACCCAACGAGTAGAGTATACTATTTAAGCTGGTGGACGGCTTACTTACCATGAAAAAAAATAATAGAGGTGGACATCATTCCATGAATACTCCCTGAATACTCCAGGTCGAAGCTTCACTAAAAAAGCTTGAAGCTTCACCAAAAAAGCTCGGTGCTTGACCAAAAGACCTCGAAGCTTCAACCAAAAAGCTCGAAGCTTCACCAAAAGACCTCGAAGCTTCAGCAAAAAACCTCGGTGCTTGACCAAATGACCTTGGTGCTTGACCAAAAAAGCTTGAAGCTTCACCAAAAAACCTCGGTGCTTCACCAAAAGACCTCGGAGCTTCAACCAAAAAGCTCGGTGCTTCAGCAAAAAAGGTCGGAGCTTCGAGAATGCTTTCAGAACCGACTTGTTATTCCCCTTCTCACCGTAGTCTAAATCAATGCACAGAGATAGGCGAAGTATGTGACTTAGACTCGGCTAAGTAGCAGGTCTCGTACCGCAGCTAATACTGCAAAGAATAGCACGTTGTCATGCCTACGAGTTAGCAAATCTTACGTAATGCCTTATACTTTGGGTTCCGTTCCGTTGTGGTTTCAACCGAGCACTAGTGCGAGTTCAGCGTAGCTAAACCGCAATTTATGTTCGACGGCTTTACAAATGGCACCTAGCTCCGTGCGTTAAATCAGAGTCGAGTAGGCAAGGGAACCCCCCATCGCCATTTACCCCGCATTCCAATTTGTCTAAAAAAAAAACGGCAGCCCAGAAGGCTGCCGAACCAAAAAATTCGAATGTCAGCTTGAATTAGATGGCCTTTAAGCTTAAATCTAAGCTCTTTATCTGATGCGTAAGCGCGCCAACCGAAATGTAGTCGACACCGCACTCCGCGTAATCCCTCAACGTATCGAGCGTGATACCACCCGACGATTCGGTCTCGTACCTACCGCCAATGAGCTCAACTGCCGCACGGGTTTTTTCGAGGTCGAAGTTATCGAGCATAATGCGGTGGATACCACCAACGGCCATCGCCTCGCGAATTTCGTCGAGCGAGCGGGTCTCCACCTCGATGCGCAGGTCGCGACCGGTATCCTTAAGGTATGCCTGGGTTTTACGAATGGCCTGGGTAATGCCTCCGGCAAAGTCTACGTGGTTATCCTTAAGCATAATCATGTCGTATAATCCCATACGGTGATTTTCGCCACCACCAATTTTCACGGCCATCTTTTCGAGCACGCGCATGCCTGGGGTAGTTTTGCGGGTATCCAGCACCTTGGTCTTAAGCCCCTGCAGCTTTTCGGCATAAACGTTGGTTTGCGTGGCGATACCGCTCATGCGCTGCATCACGTTAAGCACCAAACGCTCGGCTTGAAGCAACGAGCGGTCGCTACCCTCCACGTAAAGAACAATGTCGCCTACCTTTACGTGGGCGCCATCTTCGAGTAGCGTCTCCACCTTAAGATCCTTATCTATTCTACTAAAAATAAGCTTAGCTATCTCTATACCGGCAATAATGCCCTCCTGCTTTACCAGCAGCTTAACCCTACCGCGTGCCGTAGAGGGAATACACGAAAGCGAGGAGTGATCGCCGTCGCCTATGTCTTCCAGGATTGCGAGCTCGATGAGCTTATCTATTAATTCGGTGTGATTTACCATTACGTTAAAAGTCTAGTTAGTTAAGTCGGCGTACTGCCCAAAGCCGTGCAGCAACGCGCTGTAAAATTAGTGATTGGGTGGTTAAATGCCTCTTTTTTTTGACAGTATTTAATGGCGAACCCATCAAAAAGCACCTGCGATACCAAATAAAATAGCAACTCTGCCC
>CAXYUU010000087.1:0-10319 GCA_964292015.1 uncultured Acetobacteroides sp. | reverse complement strand
ACCCGCTCCAGCGTAGCCATAGCATCATCCATATCCTTAAGCTCCGCCTCGGTAAACGCTACTGAAATCAAATTGTCTAAAGCCATTTTTACATGATTTTTACTGGTTAAGATTGAGACGCGTAGGGGCTCGACCCCCTACCCAAAACCAAATTTATAAAATTAATTTCGAATATTTAGCTGCTGCTGGTCGATTATTAACAAAAAAACTGCAAACTCCAGAAATGGGAGAGTGAAGAGTTGTAGGTTTGCCCTATAGACATAAGTATTGATAACGTATGAAGGATAACGTAGAAACCGTACTGGCCAAGTTGCTGCAGGCGTTAAACGTGCAGCATACCACCAAAGATCTCCGTAGACACCTCCTCTCGCATCCCGACTACCCCAGCCTACAGGGCATAACTGGAGTGCTCGACGAGTACCGTATAAACAACGTAGCCTTTAGAGCTACCATCGACCAGCTACAGGAGGTGGAATACCCAGTGCTCCTGTACCTAACAGAGCGTAACGGTACCTTTGGCCTGCTGCATGGCATAACCAGCGAGGAGGCTATACTAACAACCGACACAAACGAGAAAAAGAGTTACTCCATACCGCTTTTTGAAGAAAAGTGGAGCGGCATTGCCGTACTAACCGAAACCAACGAGCAATCGGGCGAGCCAGCATCCAGCATTAAGCCGAGAAGCCGCCTTACTAAAATGGCGCAGTGGGCAACTGCTGCGGGGCTACTCCTACTACTCGTTGGTGCAAGCTGGCAAACCCAGAGCATTGCCTTAGCATCGCTGCTGGCAATTAAGCTGATTGCAATTGGCTTTGTCACACTACTGACCTCGCACGAGTTAGGTATCGACACTGCGCTCTCCGACAAGCTCTGCACCCTAAGCAAAAGCACCGGATGCAACGAGGTACTCAAGTCGAAGGCATCATCGCTATTCGGCGTGGTTAAGCTGGCCGACGTTGGTCTCGTTTACTTTGCTAGCACCACCATTGCCCTTGCCATATCGGCAGCTACAGGTATGGCTACCAACATACAGCACTTGCTGGCATGGCTATCGGTACTATCGCTCCCCTTTATTGCATTTTCGGTAACCTACCAGCTGGCGGTGTTGAAAAAGTGGTGCCCCTTCTGCATGGGTATTGCCGGCATGCTTGCCTCCGAAGCGGTATTGGCTCTTACAACAGGCAGCATCATTTTTGAGTCACCAACCCTACCTTGCGCCATGCTGGTAACGTTCTGCGGCCTTATGGTATCGCTACTATGGTTGGCGCTAAAACCTGTACTGCAGGAAAAGATTCGACTAGAACGCTTCGAGTTCCTTTACACCCGCCTCAAGCGAAAGCCAGAGGTCATAAAAGGAATACTTGCCGAATCGGATCAAGTTGGCATAACCCCGTTCCATAACGAGGTGGTACTGGGCAACCCCAACGCCTCCTTTACCATTACCGAGGTGGTAAACCCCTACTGCAGTCCCTGCGCCAGCTCGTTCGAAAAGTTAAAAGCCCTAGTAGACGAATGTGAAGATAAGGTTAGGGTACAGCTACGCTTCCTTGTACCCATCGACCCCCAAAACCAAGGCTACCAAATAGCAGCCCATCTGATAGCCCTATCGACAAAGCTAACCACCAAAGAGCTACTTGAGGCAGCTGCCAGCTGGTTTAGCGCTACCAATTATGCCAAATGGGTTGCCCAATACCCAGTAGAGTTAACGGAAGAAATCCATAAGGAGCTGGCGCTGCAAAACAGCTGGGCTGGCTCGGTTGGCGTAAACGCCACCCCCACCATATACGTGAACGGCTACAACTGGAAACTGGATATGGATCTGTACGATTTAAAGTATAGTTTAAAATAACAAACCATTTAATACGCTAATAATATGACCTAGCAAAACAAAAAGGTTGCAGCAGCACCAGGTGCCACCACAACCAGAAAAGACCTGCCATTCGAAGTGGCAGATACAAGTAAAAAATCAAACAAAACTAAAGTTTTTACTGCTTTTTAAACCATAAAAAGCAGATATGATTATGAGAAAATTAAGTATAGCTGATATTAAGGCTTCGGATATTTTGAGTATTGAAGAGAAGAAGATGGTTGTTGGGGGTGAAATGACTGTTGATGGAGGTCAATGCAACGGAGTAGGAGCATGGAAATATGCAGAAAGAGTATCCTATGAAGATTGCTGGGCAGCTGTTCAAAAATACTGTCGTAATGGTGGTTATTGTACTAATCCCAGAGGAACAGGGTGGTTGTAATTAAACACTAAGTAAGTTATACATTTTTAGAAAACTCTGTGAGTTAACATTGAGGCTGTCTTCAATATGTAAGACAGCCTCTTAACAATAATAATTTAATGAGAAGAATCATCCTTGTACTATTTACTGTTCTTGCCTTTAATAATGGAATAAACGCTCAAAATCAGACAAGACTCAGTTGTATAGTTAATTCGGACATACCTGTTAAAATTATTATCCTAGAACCGTTCGAAAAATTTGCTGGATCCATAGAATATATAGATTCGAGTAGTTCTAAGGGTTATAATAACAACATAGCATATGTTAAAACATTCAACATTACTTCTCCTACCTATTACCGAGTAGCTATTTATGACAATCTTGAGGTTTTCCGTTCTTTAACCGAGATGATAATATGCCCACAAGAATCTGTAACCTTAAGGCTATCATTAAAGGATGGTATGGTTAAAACAGACTTCGAAGGATTAAATTCGAGAGGACATGATCTCTATAATACTAAGAGGTACGATAGAATAACATTTTACCAACCAATCAAAAACTATTTGAATGATCTGTCAAAAGATCAGAATCTATTCATGAAATCGGCTTTCGAATTAATTAATACATACACACGTCCATATGAAACACTCTATAAAAAAGGAGGTGTATCTAAATCTTACTTCGAGGCAATAAAGAAGGATTATACTGTAACTGTAGCAGAATTTATTGCCGAAGAACTCCACCATCCAAGAATAAAACAGGTAGAGAAAACAGGTAAACTATTTAGATTGTTTGCTCAAAAGACACTTTACAATACCATCTCACGAACTGATTCAACGCAGTTCTCTCTGCTTAACGGAAGTATGTATTTACTACAATATTCAAACTATTTACATAAGAATTTGGCAGACACATCGGCTTCTGATTCAACTTTAATAATAAACAATAGAAATATTACAATTAACTATTTATTAAAAAATATACTCTTCATTGAAAATGCAAATTGGAGAGAACTTCTTTGGGTAATTAAACTGTCATCATTTATCAGCATTATACCAGAAATGACTGAGACTCAGATTAACGTTTTCGCTACGATTTTTCCACATAGCAAATATATATCATACCTTAAAAATCTCTATAAAAGAAAACACAGTTCCGAATCTAACATGGCAAGTATATTACCCACTTATAAGATAGATACAACAGGAAAAATCAAAACACTGGATGAACTTACTACAAGTTACCTGAAGGGAAAAAATGTTTACGTAGACATTTGGGCTTCATGGTGTGGTCCTTGCAAGGAAGAATTTAAATACAACCATTATGCTGATAGCGTTTTGAATGCAAATGGAATAGAACGATTATACATCTCAATAGACACCCCAAAGAACCGTCAAACATGGATTGAAGATATTGACAAATATCATCTTGGAGGATACCATGTACTGGCAGGTAAGGAACTATACAAAGATTTGGAGAAGAAAATACCTTTTGCAGGAATACCACACTATGCAATAATAAATAAAAAAGGGGAGGTAGTAGATTCAGATGCAAAGAGACCATCAACTAAGCATATATACATCGAAAATATTAAAACCAAGATTACGCACTAAAAAAGGTTGTAGCAGCACTAGGTGCCACCAGAACCAGGAAAGACCTGCCATTCGAAGTGGCAGATACCAATAAAAAATCAAACAAAACTAAAGTTTTTACTGCTTTTTGAACCATAAAAAGCAGGCATGATTATGAAAAGATTAAGCATTGCCGATATTAAGGCTTCGGATATTTTAAGTATTGAAGAGAAGAAGATGGTTGTTGGAGGATTTGGAGGAAATCCTAACGTATTTTACTCTGATGCAGACTGTTTTGTAGTTTCCTTCTTAGATATGGATAAATCAAGTTCTCTCAATGGTCGTACTTCGGGAATTTTTTCATCTTATCAAGAAGCACGAATGGTAGCAGCCGATGTAGAAACTACTAGAACTCATGTAGATGTATTGATAGAAAACTGTTAACATTACAATTCTAGTCAAACAATGCCCTTCTTAATACTAAATAGCACGACGTTTATCAGAGTGTAGCTAAGGATAAGTACAAAGGCTTTAAAGCCTTTGTACTTACATTGATTTCTCTTTAAAATCGTCACTAATTTGTAACTCAAAATCCACCATGAAAAATTGCAAACCACTCCTCATCGCATTGCTCCTCACCTGTTGCACTGCACCACTTTTTAGTCAAACAAGCTTTAACGGTAGCATCAAGTTCAAGAACTATGTCAGCAAGCGTTTAAATGTTCAAATTTTGTACGACTCCATTACCTATTCATATTACAGTAATGGCGTTTTCGTCGATCACAAAATAAGTCGAGATCCTTCATTTAACTCTGCCGAAACAATAGTACAAACCGACACAACTAACTATCTATTCTATCGCGTTCACCCAAATTCGATTCAAGAGATGAAAACCCCGATGCAATACGTTCAAAGTGCCACTGCAACCAACGAGTATCAAACAATACTAAACCATCGCTGCCAAAAGTATGTTGTTAATCGAATATTTGAGGATACCCTTACCATAACGTCGAACTGGTGGATAGCCGAAGACATAAAGCTGTCGGGCAACTTTAAGCAGATGCTAAAAGAGAATAGTGGTTGCCCGTTAAAGTACGAAACATTTAACATAGGGAAGGATGGAAAGTTAGCCTATATAAGTATTGTGGAGGCGATAGAGATTAATGAATCGTCCATTCCATTCGATTTAGCCAACTTTTTAAAAGGCAAAACAATCACTCAATATGACAGGTATGGAATGAAACGTAAGAGAAGCAGGTAATGATTTATCTTTTGATTTAACTGCAACAATTAAACATATACAAAAATACTGTTCGGCCGAGGCAAGAGTCTCGCCCGAACAGGTGTTTCGGAATAATAAGCAAAACCAATTGCTCCTGCCTTCAGTTCAATAATTAAAACACAATGTGTATATGAAAATTCTACTACTATGCCTGACAACTCTCTTCTCAACTTCGCTTTTTGCCCAGGTTATTATTGAACCAAATTGCGATAGTACCATTCAATCAAATATTGGAAAACCGTTTCCCCCATCAGTATTTACCACATTAGAAGGGAAGGTAATTACCAGTAAGGAGTGCGTGGGAAAGGTTACCATTATAAACTTATGGTTTGAAACTTGTTGCCCCTGCATTGCAGAATTTGATGGTCTTAATGCGCTATTCAACAGATTCAGGAATAACCCCAAGTTCCAGTTCATCTCCTTATGTAGAGATACTCCCGAAGAGACAATAGAATCAGTGAAAAGATATAAGCTCCCTTATCCTGTATGTTCGATGCCTACTAAAGAGTGCTATCAACTAAATTTCGGACTAGGTTTCCCAACCACTATTATCATAGATCAAACGGGTAAGGTTGCTTTTATAAAAAATGGAGGAAGCACCGATAAAAAAATAGCATCCCAAGATATGCTAGAGATCGAAGAGGTAATCGCGAGTTTGTTGGATAAAGAATAGTGATACTACACCGATAAACTAGAAACTAGAGAAGTATTGCCCCTCTCCTGTTAATCATACAATAACATTGAAAAAATGAAACCAATACTAACAATCATCTCCATCATTGCATTTCACCTTTGTGCATTTTGCCAACATACGGCCGAGAGTGGGCGTGTGGTAATCGAAAGCAGCGTACCCCAACCGTACCTAAACTACACCGACCAGTTTGGCGACGACCGCGACTTAGAGTATAAACAATCGTACAACTTAACCACATCGACCAAATGGATGGAGCTGGTAAATACATGTGGAAACCACAAGGCGTTTTACTGGCTAAGAACAAGTGAACACTACGGTATCGCGAAAAAAGGAGATGGAATAACAATCACCTCCACAAACAGACAGGCACAGACAGAGGCAAACTTCTTTGCAGAGTTGGAACACATCTGCCCATCAGGCAGCCGCAAAATCACCGATGAGTTGCGCGAGTACAAGAAGGCAAAGACCCCTGCATACCGAGATTCCGTTCGGTCGGCAAGGCTTAGTAAAGGTTTGGAACTCCTCGATTCGTACCATAAATCGCAACAGGTATCCGATGAGTTTTATATGCTCTGTAAATCGTATCTCAATATTGTGTCCTATACCTACCCATCATCTATTGCTAAGCTACTTTCACAAAACGATAGAAAGAACCTAAAGGAGGCTCAAACAGACGAACTGTTATTCACAAATCTATACAGAAGTTGCCTTAACATTATTGGTATTGATTTGCTTAACGGGCAGAGTCACGAATATGCCGCCTTCTCGTTCGTCAAACGAAGTTTCGATAAAAAGGAGAAATCCTTTACCGAGGTTGCCAACAGCTACCTTAAAGAGGCTACTAATTTGGAGTATGCCGAATATGTAAAAAGGCTAGCTATCCAAACATCGAATACATCCGACGGTATGCTTACCGACTACTCTGGAAAAAAGGTTAGCCTAAGTAGCCTTCTGAAGGCGAGTAAAGGAAAGATTATTTACGTCGACTTTTGGGCTAGCTGGTGCTCGCCATGCAAGGCGGAGTTGCCCTTCTCGCTTGCGTTGCATAAGGCAAATCCAAATGTAATATTTCTATACCTTTCGATGGACAGCAACATAAACGCATGGAAAAAGGCAGTTGACGAACAAGGCCTTGACCCTAAAAATTGCTACCTAATCGACAAAGAAAAAGAATCGACCATAGCCAAACTGTATAAGGTAAAGGCAATTCCCCACTACCTCATTTTTGATAAAAAAGGCAAACAGGTAAGCATTGCAATCCCCAAACCGAGTGAACCAAGTAAGCTAACCAAACTTTTTAACCACCTCGAATAGTAAGCGCCTGATTTCACCCTTGTGACGCTCACACCAAATCTCAATAGAATCATGAAAAATTACCAAATACTCCTCATCGCATTGCTACTCACCTGTTGCACTGCACCACTTTTTAGTCAAACAAGCTTTAACGGTAGCATCAAGTTCAAGAACTATGTCAGCAAGCGTTTAAATGTTCAAATTTTGTACGACTCCATTACCTATTCATATTACAGTAATGGCGTTTTCGTCGATCACAAAATAAGTCGAGATCCTTCATTTAACTCTGCCGAAACAATAGTACAAACCGACACAACTAACTATCTATTCTATCGCGTTCACCCAAATTCGATTCAAGAGATGAAAACCCCGATGCAATACGTTCAAAGTGCCACTGCAACCAACGAGTATCAAACAATACTAAACCATCGCTGCCAAAAGTATGTTGTTAATCGAATATTTGAGGATACCCTTACCATAACGTCGAACTGGTGGATAGCCGAAGACATAAAGCTGTCGGGCAACTTTAAGCAGATGCTAAAAGAGAATAGTGGTTGCCCGTTAAAGTACGAAACATTTAACATAGGGAAGGATGGAAAGTTAGCCTATATAAGCATTGTGGAGGCGATAGAGATTAACGAATCGTCCATTCCATTCGATTTAGCCAACTTTTTAAAAGGCAAAACAATCTCTCAATATGACAAGTATGGAATGAAACGTAAGAGTAGCAGGTAATGATTCATCTTTTGATTAAACTGCAACAATTAAACATATACAAAAACACTGTTCGGCCGAGGCAAGAGTCTCGCCCGAACAGGCAGTTTCGGAATAGAAGACCTAGTATGTCTAAAAAATTATCCCACATATTTAATACCAATCAATAGTTAAGGAACCTCTCCCTTTCTTCTTCTTCAAAAAATATGAGGCTATGGGCTGCAGTTCACTCACTAAACAGAGCATCTTCGCTACGATCAAATAAAGGAAGAAAATCGAATTAGAAATACCCAATTCGAGTGAAACTGATTGCAAATTTTGACTTTTACAGGGCATGTTTTAACAAAATAGTCATAAACTAAATAATAGAGGGAGGATTATTTATTTGCCGTGTAAGATTACTTAAAAAACAAAAATATGAGCTTAACAAAATTCCTCGATCGTTTTTCGGCTATACACCACAAGATTAAAACCCGATCTACTGGTACACCAAAACAATTAGCATCATCACTAAACATATCCGAAAGCAGGCTGCTGGATAACATTGCCGATCTAAAGTCTAAGAGATTTCCAATTGATTACGACAACATCAACAAAACTTACTTCTATTCTCACGAATTTGTCATTACCGATATTTTTGAATATATATACCCCTCTCTCGTATTACAGGTGTGGCAGCAGTGATACTTGTAACCGAGAAAGCCAACAAATAATTGGGTCGGCTGAAACAAAAAATTAGTAAAATGAAAAGGTTAGAGAAAATTACTCCAGACTATGCTGAGTGCACACTCAGCAATTCTGAAATGAACATGGTTAAGGGTGGAAATATGGCAGAAGGTGATAAAACAACCCATACTTCACAAACAACAGGATGGAGATACCCTGATGTTGAGGACAAAAATGGAGATAAAGAAATCGATTTTGAACATCCTATTATGCCATAACAACTAAAAGGAGAGAAGCTCTCCTCTCCTTAAATTAATAGTCTTTGTTTCGATTTATTTATAAAAAAAATACTACCTGTGAGAAATATACTCCTCATAATCATCTTTGCGCTACTTTCTTTTATAGCATCATCCCAAAATTATTTACCTTACTATAACCTAGTCAATAAAGCACAAATGGCCACCTTTAAAAAAAACTACACCAAAGCAAACAGGCTATACCAACGCGCCTTTATGAGGGTAAAAATTCCGCATGCTTGGGACTATAGAAATGCTGCAAGAAATGCCTCAAGAATGAACGATGCGAACCTTGCCCTAAAATACTACCTTCAAGCTGCAAATCTTGGGTTCGACCTTGATGAACTTTTCCAAAAAGAAGACAGTCTTGCGCTTGGTTGCCGCATTGCCGAAGTAAAGCAACACAAATATATCTCTCCTATGTGTTCCACAATCGATTCGCTCTGTCAACAGGATCAGTTCTACCGACGAAAAGACTACGATAACAACTGGAAAAAGCAAAACGTAATAGATTCGACCAATATTGTCAAAATTTACGAAATCCGAAGAACAATAGGTAAGATTCCCGGAATTAAAGAACTAGGGTACAGTAGAACGAAACATTTCACCATCATATTCTGCCACACTCAACCTAACCAACTATTTGACTCACTTGCCTCCATTCTCCTACGGCAAGTAGTAATGGGTGATTTCATTCCGAACTCAATTACCAGCTCGCTCGATAAAATAGCATCTTGCGATGCAGACAGGCCCTACGCTTTTACCAGGTCAATATTCGGGACTGCACTATCCTTCTCAACCAAAGAGAATGTGCATTGGATTATTCCCGTTCGCAACTACAAATACCTTAACAAACTTCGCAAGTCGGTTGGCCTACCAACGATAGAGCAAAGCCTACTGCTAAGCGAAAATAAAACCGTTTACAACGAGGAATTGGTACGAAGGAACTACTCCAAAATGTTTATGGAAACCCCACCCCGCAAGCCGCTTATCGACTGTGATGGAAATTGGATGAAGTATGGTACTAATAATTAGCGAAGAAACCGATAAACTAACGGAATGGGTAATCGACTGGATGCTACACTACCAACAGCCTTTTATTTGCCTGAACCAGTACAACGCCATAAGAAATATCACGCTAACATCAAAAGGTTACCACATACGTACCACTTGCGAAGAGATATTTTCTAATCAAGATATAACATCAGCATGGATTCGCCGACCAAAGGTTACATTAAAAACCAATGATCTTCCTAACACAGATATTCATGAGTTACAATCTCAGATTAAAAAATACCTTGCAGAAGAGTGGAAAGCGTTAACAAAAGAGTTCCTTTCGATGATTCCTATCCTTCACAAAGGTATTACAAACATCCGAAACATTAGCCGCTACGATGCGTACCGAGTTGCAGAAAAAGTCGGACTTATGTTCCCTCAATACAACCTTACCAATAGTAATGAGTTTTTAGATTGTACTAAATCGTACTTAGTCAAACCTATTGAGGATGTAACCTCATTTAGAAGCAGTAATTCTATGTACTCCTTTTATATTGAAGATATGAATACTCCCTTTCA
>CAXYUU010000086.1:0-10330 GCA_964292015.1 uncultured Acetobacteroides sp. | reverse complement strand
GGGCTAATTGTAAATGTGGATGTGGATCCGATGTAGATGGGGAGAGACGTTGGATAGGTTGAGAGTCTTATGCCTTTTTTTTAATATTTCCCCAAAAGATTAATAGTGCTCTTTCTTGTTAAACAAAACAGCGATTATTTTAAGTAAGCAACCTCTCTATTTAAAAATTTAGTCGAAAAGTTAAATAAGAATACTACAGCGACCTTCAAATGTTACTGAAAAACATTTCAAGCAGACCGTTAATATCAACTGACTTAAAAGGAATTTTAGTTTTGTTGTTAAAGAGGCGACGTGCAAAATGGCTGGTCGCTTCCTTTTTCTTATTGGAAGGAAAAACGAAGTAGTATTCTTGTAAAACTGGAGGCGTACCATCCATAATCATTTTTGAACCTCTAACCTTTCCTTCAAGATCGGCCTTCCCAATATTACCAACCTTTTCCTGTCGAAACTTAAAATCGACTAATACCATTTTGGTATTTCGCCCATTATCATCGGTAATCCCAAATGTAACGTCCATTGTTGAGGGAATACTTGCCATTTTTTGTACAATAGCAACCTTATCTAGATTCAAGACTACAACATCACCACCCAACCTTCGAGCACAGCCACCGCCTTCTTTAACAATTACCGAGTCTAATTCTTCGAGAAGTTTTGGATACTTACTCGACAAAGAATATTTTTCAGTAGTAGGTTTGTCGTACTGCATCTGCTATATTCCGTATTGGTTAATCCTCTCCAACGCGATATTGAATGACCCAAATATATCATCTATCTCCGTTCCTAAGTGGCGGTAGGTCTAGGTAAACTCGTCGGCCTCCTTTTCTGCAAGGTAGAAGTTGAGATTGGCGTCGGTTTGCTCGCGTTCGGCAATGTACTTAATGGCGCTCACCATATCGGGGTTGTGGCTGGCGACAAAGAACTTTACACCCAGCTCCTTATTCAGCAGCACCATTAGGCGGGCGTACTCCACAATCCACTGTGGGTGTAGGTGTACCTCGGGCTCGTCGATTATCAGCAGCGTCTTATCGTTGAGGTGCCCATTCTTGTAGAGTAGCTGTAGTATGGCAAACGACTTTACTCCGGTGGCGCAACTTAACAAGTCGAACTCCTTACCATCGCTACGTTTGTAGATAAACCGATTGGCAATATCGTTATCAATAACAATGTCGCCATCTAATATTTGGGATTGAATAATTGCTATATTTCCATTACCCGATTGTCCCTTCTTTCTTTTTAGTAGGTTATTTAGGTCATTCCAATGCTCATTATCCTGTGATTTTTCGTGTCCAACTGCCATAGGGCTATCTATGTAGACAACGCTATTCACAGAATGTATTTGTGAAATATTTGCTTTATTCGTGCCATATATGGAGTAACCATATTCAAGCAGTTGAATCCATTTAGGAAGATTTGAGTCAGAAAAGAATTCTATCAAAACTTCATCAACAATTTTCGCAGGACGCTCAGCGCTTAATTCAACGGCTTTATCTAAAGCATGTTTAATTGTAGTCTCTATTTCAATTATTAATTCATACGGTATTGTCACTTCATTCTGGGAATGAATATCTTTCTCTGCATTGTGAATATTCAGAAGCCTCTCTGTCTTGGCTGCAATCTGAACTCTTAATGTACTATTGTTATTGTATGCTTTTTTTAAAAAATTAAGTTGAGCAGTAAAGTGATTTTTCAGTTCTTCCAATGTTGAGAATGTACGATAAGATAACTTATTGTACTGCTTTACATCCATGAGAAGTTCTCTAATCAAAAATATTTGAGATTGTAAATCTCTCTGAACATTATCTACCAAATAAAACTCATACTCATTCGCCGTTTTAAAAAGATAGTAGAGCAGCTTGGAGAGGGTACTCTTGCCGCAGCCATTTTCGCCGGCAACAACGGTGATCCCATCTAGGATAAGCTCGGCCTTTTTAACCGCCCTAAAGTCTTCGACATTAACAACTAGCTGATGATCTTTCATGGTAGTAGGTATTCGTAGCACAAATATACTTAGATAACCCGAATAAGCAGCCGCCCCTCCCACAAACTAAAAAGCACCCCAACTATCGGGGTGCTTTTTGTTGTAGGGTTTAGGCGAGGCTACTTCTTCACCTCCTTTTTCCGCTCGCCCATGCGGTTTTCCTGAGCGGCGTACTGGATACGGATGGTGTTGATGATGGTAACCACCTTGTCGTACACGGGGCCCTTTTCGAGATGGGACATCATGGCAACGTAGTCGCACAGGGTGGTGTACACCTCGTTTGCCTTGGTGCGGAGCTCGCGGTTGTCGGCGGTTTCCTTTTCCATGTACTCGGTGGTACGGCTGGCGTACGTGGTCTTAAAGACGTTGTTGTCGCTCTTTAGACGGGTAACCTTAGCGGTAATCCCCACCTTCTGAACCAATGGCAGGAACTTAGGGCTTTCGAGTTCGGCTACAATGGCATCAATAGCCCGTGTTTCCGCTTCGAGCGCCAGCGAAGGCACCGTACCGTAAGTATCCAACATCGTTTCGATACCATGAACGGCGCTAACCACCTCGATATCGGTTGAGAGCGATTCGGTTTTGAGCGCCGACTTTAAGGCTCGGTAGCTGGTGTCGCGATTGCCATCGTGCTTCTTGATTAGCTCGCTGATGGCGCTCTTGGTAATCTTCACCAAAACCTTGTCGTAGTCGCCCAAGAGGGCGGTAAGCGTTGCAATAAGCATTTTGAGCTCGGCATCGGTCATTTCAGCTGGAGTAATTAGCCCCAAATGATAAAGATGGTCGGCCATAAATTGGGAGAACTGAACATTGGTGAGCGAGTAGCTCGGAGAAGCGAAAAGATTTACAGTTTTCATAAGTGTAATGTTAATTTGTAATCGAATTGTAAAAATAGCAGAATATCGTAAATGCAACTCCTTTTGTTCGATTTTTTTACGAACATCTACGTACTAATCAGCCAACAAAAGCAATATATCCTCCTAAAAAAAGAGGGGCATCCTTCTGAAAAACCCTTATACAACCAGGCTTAAGCTAAGGTTCGTGCAGCTTTTAGGATAGCACGAGGCATAAATAAAACATTTAGCCAACGCCGCTAAAAAAGAGTCGAGCACAGCTCACTTGCTGAATAGAATTTTCTTGGAGCAGTCAAAAAAGTCGACTTGCAGGCCCGAAATCAAAAATTAAAGCCAAAAAAGTCGACTTGCAGACTCCAAAATAAAAATTGAGGGTGAAAAAGTCGACTTGCAGACCTGAAAACGAAAATTAATGTCTAAAAAGTCGACTTGTAAGCTCGAAAACAAAAAATACAGGCCCAAAAGTCGACTTGCAAGCCCGAAAACGAAAATTACGAGCAAAAAAGTTGACTGACAGGCTCGGAGAGGCTTTGTTGAGGAGGAAAAGTAGGCTGGGCAGCTATTCAGCAGCCATGCATGGCAAAAAACGGGATCGTCCAGCCCGGCACCTTCCATACTCCTCGCAAAAAGAATGCAGACACCATCATCCAAAACAGTTTATAACAGCGCACACCCCATTTCCCCACAATCTTTTCCTACTTTTACAGGCAAAATCTAAAAAATAATTTTGGGTATGAAAAAGTGGATCATTGTACTCGCAGTACTTGTAGTGGTAGGTGTAGGAGCATACTTCCTAATTACCGGCTTACAGGATAAGTCGGGCGGATTGGGTATCGGCAAGAACGATGCCGTTTGCGTTATCGACGGGGTTGCCCTAAAGGATGCTCCCGGCAAGGAGGGTGCCTTTGTGGCCACGCTTAGCTTGGGCGAAAAGCTAACCTGCACCGACGAAAAGGAGATTGAAACCTCGCTCGGAAATAAGAAGTACGTTAAGGTGACGCTCAACGGCGGCGAATCGGGATGGGTAAAGGAGTCGAACATCATCACCGCGGCCAAGCCAGCAGCGATTGTTACCGACGCCATCGTTTACAGTCGCCCCGACCTAATTACCAAAACCAGCAAGGTATTTAGCCCACTCGATATTATCGCCGTAAAGCAGAAGCAAGGCGATTTTGTAGAGGTGTACGGCAAAACTAAGGATGGAAAGAAGGTAAAGGGTGGATGGATTAAGCAGGATGCCCTCTCGTTCGAGGATGTGGATGTGGCCGTAGCCATCTACGTGGCAAAAGCCAACAAAAAGGTGGGCTCCGAGGCCCATTTGGCAGCCCTGAAGGAGATTGTGGATAATCCCGACTTCCAGAACTCGCGCTTTATTGCCGAGCTTACCGCGCTAACCGCTGATGTTCCTGTAGTTCCGGCCGACGCTCCAGAAGAAGCACCCGATACCACTACTGCCGAATAGGTGGTATGGTATGAAATAAAAAAGGCGGAGTGTTTATGCTCCGCCTTTTTTATTTCATACTTATCACGACATACCAAAATCACCTGAAATCGCAGTTTAGGCTGTCGAATTCAGCGGTCGTAAGCCTCGTGAAACGTGATACCATACAGGGGTGTTCAGTCGTTACCTTATTATTCCCTTTAACCTCTCCTACATTTTTTTTAAATTCCTCATCTCAAATGCAAAATCTGTGTATATTACTGCCAATTGGTTAACATATTTGAGTATGAAAGCAACCACCGTCCTACTTACCATCGTGTTGGGTGTTCTGCTATCGGCATCGGCGCAAGAACCCATTAGGTACGACTCCACCTACGCCAAGCACCTAGGCGCCGACCAGTATGGGATGCGCCGGTACGTGATGGTTTTCCTTAAAAGAGGAACCGCTAACATTACCGATACCGCACAGCGCAACGGGCTACAACGAGCCCATCTCGCCAATATTGGCAAGCTGGCAAAGGAGGGTAAGCTAATCGTAGCAGGTCCATTTACCGACAATCAGGACATTCGGGGCATCTACATTTTCGCGGTAAGCTCGCTGGAGGAGGCGCAGCAGCTGGCCAATACCGATCCGGCGGTAAAAGCAGGTACGCTAGTCATGGAGCTTCATCCATGGTACGGCTCGGCAGCACTAATGGAGGTTCCCAACATTCATCCTAAGCTCCAGAGATCGTCCATTTTTTAAGGATATCGACAGCGCCAGCTGGCCAACTCGGCAACATCAGCGCTCAACCTATCGACCGTTAAACGTTAAACCTTATAATACCTACATATGAACCTACGATTTGCAAGAACAAACAGTGAAGATCCCAACTTTGCCATGCTGGTATGCGAGCTCGAAGCCGAACTCCTCGAACGCAATAGCCTCCACGAAAAACAGCAGAACAGCACAACTAGGCCAACCTACCTCGATACGGTTATGCTCGCTTACGACGATGATAGGCCAGTTGGCTGCGGCTGCTTCAAACCTTTCGACGACAGCACCGCCGAAATAAAGCGAATGTACGTACGCGAAGCTTACCGACGTAAGGGCATCTCCTCGCTAATACTTATGGAGCTTGAGCTTTGGGCGGCTCAGCACGATTTTATCAAGTTGGTACTCGAAACGGGTACAGATCAACCCGAAGCCATGAAGCTGTACACAAAATATGGCTATAAAAACATTTCCTGCTACGGCCAATACGCCAACATACCTGGCAGCATTTGCATGCAAAAGCTGATATTGGGTGAGATGTGAGATATGAGATTTGAGATCTGAGACATGAGATTTAGGACATTAGATTTAGGATTGGGAGTTGGGGAAAGAGCTATTTCTATTCGTACTAATGCTATATAATGTCTAACAACAAAGGGAGCGTACCAATTGTGGCACACTCCCTTGCTATTATCTTAACAGGATATTCAAATTATCCGTTACTCCAAATCTAGAATAATTGCTGTTCGGGCGTTTAGGTCTATTGAACCGCCTTCGAACGAGTAGGTTTTTCCTGTGGTTACATCCTTCCCACCTTTGAAGTTCTTCAGTATTTCGTTAAAGCGGTTAAGCTCTAGCTTACGGGCATCGCCATTGTTCAGCACCACCATTACGGCCTTACCGTTGTATGTCTTAAAGTAGGTATAGGTGTCGCCGTCGGGGATAAACTGGGTTAGCTTACCCTTACCAACAGCCTCGTTGGTTTTACGCCAGTTTAGGATGCTCTTGATGTAGCTCATGGCCTCCACCTGTTTTTGGCTGAGCCCCTTTCCGGTAGCCACATTTACGCTATCGCCGACCCATCCACCAGGGAAATCCTTACGGATGTAGCCATGCTCGCCACCCTCGTTGTTGTGGTCGAGGTACTCGGTACCGTAGTAAATTTGAGGAATACCACGGGTGGTTAGCACAAAGGCGATGGCCTGCTTCCACCAGTCGAAGTTGTTGTTTAAGCTGGTGTACATGCGGGTCAGGTCGTGATTATCGGGAAACACGAGCAGGTTGTTGGGGTTGGCATACACGTTGTCCTGGGTAAGGATGGTGTACAAACGGGCAAGCCCTTCGCTCCATCCCGTCTTTTCCTTAAATGCGTTTGCCAGGTTGTTGTACAACGGAAAGTCGGTAATAGAGCCTAAGGTAGAGCGGTAGCCGTCCTTGTTAACAACCCCTTTTTGCCAGTAGGCCGTTGCAGGAACGGTTTGTAGCCAGCATTCTCCAACGATATTAAAGGTTGGATATTCGTTCATTACCTCGGGAATCCAGCTGGCCATGGCATTTTTGTCAGGATAGGGGTAGGTATCCATACGGATGCCATCTAAACCTGCCGCCTCGACCCACCAAATAGAGTTTTGAACAAGGTATCGGTAAACAAATGGATTAGTCTGGTTAACGTCGGCCATGCTGCTGTCGAACCAGCCGTTGGCCATCTTCTCGCGGTCGGCTTTCGATGCGTTAGGATCGCTAATTACCTCGCCACGGAAGTTCGAGCGCTCCTTAGTATCGGGATAGTTAAGCCAATCTTTCGATGGCAAATCCTTAATAAAGTAGGTATTGGTTCCAACATGGTTAAACACCATATCCATAATAACCTTAAGCCCCTTATCGTGCGACTTCTTCACAAAGTCGAAGTACAGGTCGTTGCTACCAAAGCGGCGATCGATACGGTAGAGGTCGGTTATGGCATATCCGTGGTACGATGCTGCGGGCTGGTTATTTTCCTGAACCGGGTTTAGCCAAATAGATGTTACGCCAAGGTTCTTAAAGTAGTCGATATGGTTGATGAGCCCCTGCATATCGCCTCCATGGCGGCCAAACAGCCCTTTTCGATCTACCTGCTCCATCCCTTTGATGTTGTCGTTGGTAGGATCGCCATTCGAGAAGCGGTCGGGCATGATAAGGTATACCACATCCTGCGAGCTGAATCCCTGATGCGTTTTGGGATCGTTAGCACGAGCCTTAAGGGTGTACGGTTTTGCAAATGCCTTTTTGCCGTTCTTAAAAAACTCGATATTAAAAGTCGTTGCCCCTAAATCGGACGCTATAGCGATGTCGAGTGCAAGGTAGTTGGCATTTTCGAATCGGCTGACCTTTTCGAGGGTTACGCCAGCGTGGCTAATTTTAGGTTCAAGATTGGCAATGGCTTTACCGCTAACCAGCAGCTGAAGGTTACCGTTCTTCATCCCAACCCACCAGTAAGGAGGGTCGATGCGCTCAACCTGAGCCGAAGCACCAAAAGATAGCAGCGCAAGAATTGCTGCTAGCAGGGTAGATTTTAGATATCTCATCGTTTTTAAATTTGTACCAAATTATTGCTTTGTGGATTGATAATCAAATTTTTTATACACACAGCTCGCTGCAAACGGTTGAAGTGCAAAAATATTATTTGAATGGCTATTTGACCGGATCGAAAAAGGATGAATGTCGCCGAAAGCAGAACCCGCTATCGCCCTCAGTTTAGAAGAAGAGATGGCCCGTTGAGCTGCTCGAAAATTAAAAAAGGAGATCCGTTTCCGAATCTCCTTTTCCTATAATGATTGATGTACTATCTCTTCTTTTTGCGGAACTCCTTAACAGCATGATTTAGCACGTTGTCAATTGGCTCAATAAATGGGTAAAAACCCTCGTCGTTTAGCGGAGTATTCCTTCCTATGAATGCCTTAATTTGAGCATCGATAAGCTTGTACGACTGGTTCAATTCGTTACCTCTAGGATATACCCCATTCTTGGAGCAGTAGCCAATAAATTGTCCCATGAGGTTTTGACCTGCAAGGTATCGCTTCAGCTGGCTAATCCGGGTAATCTTGTTTAGTGACTGCCTATGGTTATCGGAATAAGCAGCTGTAAACTTGAATATCAAGCTCTGCTCGTAAACCTTCTTGTAAAACTTACCAACACCAACGGTATCGAGCGGAACAAAGATATCGGGCATTATGCCACCACCGCCGTACACTATTTTCCCCTTTGGAGTTTTATATCGTAGCTTATGGTTCTGCTTAATGCTATCCGAATTGGCCATTTCGCCATGAATGTAGCGGTTGCTAATATCCATGTAGTAGTCGGCTCCATCGCCTAGCTTGTAGGGTTTTTGGATAGATCGCCCGGTGGGGGTATAGTAGCGTGCCACCGTTAGTCGGATGGCCGAACCATCGGTTAGGCTAGCCTGTTCCTGCACCAATCCTTTACCAAACGAACGACGACCAATAATAGTTCCTCTGTCGTTATCCTGAATGGCACCCGAAACGATTTCGCTAGCCGAGGCACTTTCCTCATCAATCAGAATAATTAGCTGATCATTCTTGGCGTTACCTCTCGATTCGGAGTAAAAGTTTTGACGTGGACGAGCCTTACCCTGCGTGTACACGATAAGCTTATTTTCGGGAAGAAACTCGTTGACAATCTCCACAGCCTGATCGAGGTATCCTCCGGTATTACCACGAAGGTCTACAATCACCTTTTTCATTCCCTGATTATGGAGCTTGGTAATGGCATCGTCAAACTCCTGGTAGGTATCGCGAGCAAACTTTGCAACCTTAATGTATCCGACCTTTGGCTCAATCATGTAGGCCACATCAATACTCTTTACCGGTATAATGTCTCGAACAATGGTAAACTTAATAAGCTTAGCCACACCACGACGCTTTACGCTAACGACCACTTTGGTACCCGTTTTCCCACGAAGACGCTTCATGATTTGCTCCTGAGGAAATTTGACGCCTGCAACGGTGGTATCGTTAATCCGCACAATTCGATCTCCAGAGTTTATCCCTACCTTTTCGGAAGGACCACCTGGCACCGTATTTAAGACCACAATCGTATCGCTGGGCATATTAAACTCCACGCCTATACCGCTAAATGCGCCATCGAGCGATTCGTTTACCCCGGCAATCTCCTTAGCAGGAATATAAACAGAGTGAGGATCGAGATTGGCCATCATTAACGGAATCGTCTTTTCCACCAGCGAATCCTTCGCAATGGTATCGACGTACTCCTCCTCTATGTAATTCATAATGGCGTTAAGCTTATCAGCCTTTGAGCTGAATAGACGGCTACGCTTAACGTCGTTTTCGCGGAGCTGAAGACCAATTAGCACGCCTACTATCAAGGCAGATGCGATTAAAATGGGCAGCAGTATGTCGCGTTTCTTATTGTCGTATGACATTTTCTATAAAAAATTAAAGAGAGATCTGTTCAACCTTTATTCCGGCACGTAGTAAGAGGTCGATGCCGTCGGTATTATGGTAAGCATCCAAGTAAACGACACGTACTATCCCCGCTTGTACAATCAGCTTCGAGCACTCGACACAGGGCGAGGCGGTAATGTAAAGGGTCGCACCACCGCTAGAGTTGTTGCTTTTTGCCACTTTCGAAATGGCGTTTGCCTCGGCATGAAGTACGTAGGGAAGTGTTTTTCCTTCAATATCCTCACAAACATTATCGAATCCAACAGGTGTTCCGTTGTATCCATCAGAAATAATCATTCTATCCTTAACCAGAAGTGCACCAACTTTTCTACGAACGCAGTAGGAGTTTTTTGCCCAAATACGAGCCATCTCGAGGTAGCGTTGATCGAATTGAAGCTGCTTTTCTTCACTAATAGCAATTTCTTGGCAGGTATCCATACCAATTTAAGTTAGTTAGCAGGTATAAAAAAACCACCGATCTTCTAGTGGTTTCGACCTTATTCTTATCTAAGCTATGCAAACTTAGATTAATGAGCAAAGATATAATTTTTAGGTTACCATACCTCAAAAGGCTTAGGCTTAACAATCTTTAATTCGATTTTTAGTTCGAATAGAAAAAAGCCTGCCCGCATTGATTTGCGAACAGGCTTTCTGTATGAATAGGGAGTAGGGAATAGGGAGTAGGGCTTGCGCACGCCTCTCACGTCTCACATCTCACTTCTCATGTCTCCTTTCTCTCTACCAAATTTTCACTCTCGCCTTTTCGGGGATAAACATTTTGTTACCTGGATTTACGTTAAACGCCTGGTAGAATGCATCAATATTAGCAAAAGGCCCATTTAC